>CAIQHW010000458.1 GCA_903871715.1 uncultured bacterium | reverse complement strand
GGTTAATCACCTAAAAATGATTAGCCCTTTTTTATTTGTTTTGTGTTAAGGAGTTTATTTTATAAAATCAAGTTTTTTCTTCAGCTTTTACGATGCCTGTATCTACAAACAATTGAAACAACTCTTCTTTGCTAAATGGTTTAGGTAAGAAATAGTCCATGCCTGCATTTTTGCAGCGTTTACGCTCTTCATCAGTTACACCTGCAGTAAATGCTACAATTGGAATGTGTTTGTACTCATCCATTTGTTTTACAATAGCTGCTACTTCTGGTCCTTCCATTTCGGGCATTTTCACATCCAACAGCAGCACGTCATATTTGAATCGCGAAATCATACTCATGGCGGCTTTGCCATTGTCTACTGCTTCTACAATGGCATTAAAATAATGCTTCTGCATCATTTTCTTTACGATTAATTGATTGAATGGATTATCATCAGCTACCAACATTCTAAAAGTTTCGTAAAATATTTCTTGTTTTGGAACAATGTGTTTTTGTTGTTCCAAAATGGCTTGTTCATCCATTATCATAAATGGAATTACAAAAGTAAAAATGCTGCCGCCGCCGGGGTTTTGACTCACCACCATACTACCTTCTTGCAATTCCACCAATTGTTTGCTGATGGCTAAACCCAAGCCAGTACCACCATAATATCGTGATGTTTCAGCACTTGCTTGTTTAAATCTTTCAAAGATTCGTTCCAATCTATCATTGTCAATTCCAATACCCGTATCGCACACTTGAAATTGAATATTCGCTTTACCATCAAGTATTTCGAGCGATTTTACATTTATTGTTACACCACCTTTTGATGTAAATTTCATCGCATTTCCTGTCAAATTAATTAACACTTGGCTCAATCTAAAAGAATCACCAAGCAGGTTCAAAGGTGTATTGGCGTCCACATTTACATTAATGCTTAAATGCTTTTGCTTGGCTTGCAAAGTGAACATTTGTTGAATCTTCATTACTTCACTTTGCACATTAAATGGCTCCTGTTTAAATTCAATTTTGCCAGCTTCAATTTTACTAAAATCTAAAATTTCATTTAAAATATGAATCAAATTTTCAGCTGATTGTTTAATGGCGGTTACGCTGCCTTTATCTTCTTCATTCAATGCTGTGGAATCCATTAACAAGTTGGAGAATCCCAACACAGCATTCATGGGCGTTCTAATCTCATGACTCATGTTGCTCAAGAAGTTGGATTTTGCAACTGATGTTTGTTCAGCTAATTCTTTTTCTCTAGTGATTTGATGTATTTGATTGGATATTTGTAACTGTTGAATTTTACGCACATTCTCATCATTCATCCATTTAGCTTGCAAATCTTTATGTTCGAGCAATTTTTTGTAAGCCATTTCGTAATTGCCCATCTGGCTATAAATATCTGCAAATAGCTGTAAAATCTCGATTTTTTCTTCGTTCAATTCTAATTTGTCGCTTATATCCATTGCATTTTTCAACTGGTCTAATGCTTTTTCAAACTGTTTTAAATAAGCGTACATTTGTGCAAAACCTTTGTAGTTGAATACTCTGGCAATTTTCATGTCATTTTCCACAGCCAATGTCATGCTTTTATGAAAATTGGCTTCAGCACTTGTCATATCTTTTTCTTTCAACGCAATCAATCCAAGATATAAAGATGAACGACAGGAGTTGGTTTTATCATTTATCGCATCAGCCGATTCTACAGCTTCGGCAAAATATTTTTTTGCTTCGGTATAATTTTCCATAGTGAAAAAGCCCATACCCAAGTTGTTTGCAACCAAACATACATTGCCCCTATCTTTTACCCTCTTATAATAATCTTGGGCTTTCTTTAAATAATCAATCCCTAAATTATAGTTTTTGGTTCTTAAATAAATGATACCAATATTCATGATAATGGTGTAGAAAGCTTTTTCATCATCGCCTTTCTCATAAATTTGATAAGCATCAGTAAAGAAAATGAGCGCCTTTTCTAAATCGCCAATTTGATTAAATAATATCCCCAAGTTGTTTAGGATATTGCCTTTCAGCTTTTCGTTTAATGATTTATTGGCAGAATTAAGTGCGTTGGTAAAATTCTTAATTGCAATTTCGTGGTTCGCTAAAACTGTGTTGCATAAGGCTTTGAGGTTGTATCCAATGGCTTCACCTTCGGAAGAAAGTTGCTTTTTTGATTCTTCTAAAATGTATTCAGCTACCTCAAGCGCAAGTGTTGTTTCCTTATTCATCAACGAAAAACCTTTTTCATAGAGCAAATTAAATCGCTCTTTTAAGTCCTTCGTTTCAGCCACAGAAATCAGAATTTCTTCAATGTTCATCATACTTTGTAGGTTGTTTTACGTATTTTTTTAGGAGGTACTACGTAGAAAATGTGGATAAAATGTGCATAAATAATACGTAAAAAACTTGCAGGCACGTGTTATCAACACCTACTTTTGAACCGTCGAATAAATTATTAACTCCCAAAACAAAAAAACTCCCATGAAAAATCAAACATCATTTCAATTGTTGGAATTGATTAACATCAATTCGATGACAACAGTAAAAGGTGGCACAGCGATGATGACTTCGGCATCATTGTC
>CAIQHW010000457.1 GCA_903871715.1 uncultured bacterium | reverse complement strand
TAAAATAATTCTGCCATTTGAAAAATGTTGTGCAAAAAAAGCAATTTTGCATTAGCATTTCGCTCGATATGAAAATGTAAATCATTCATTAATTCCATTTTTTTTTGCAATTTTTCAATTGATAATTTTCCTGCAATGTAATTGCAATAAGCCTTTTCACGTTCATTCCACAACTCAATACCTTGTTGAGTTTGCTGTTGCAACAAAGTTTGGCGCAGCAAAACTAATCCATATTTTATCATTTGCTTTTGATTTTCTCTGCCCAATTTCGATAATTGGTCAGCCCAATTTGCCCAATCTTTTTTTTGTTTTCGGATAACAATTTGCATCCAATCCAAAAATATTTTTTCCAGTGTATCATCTTTTTCTTTCAATAATTTTAACGCTGCATTAAAACTGCCATCGGCTAAAATGCTGATGGATTGAGCCTTTTCGGGTTCTGTTTGCATTTGCGAAACCAATCCTTCCACAATATCTTTTTCGCTCAACATCGGCACTTTTATCAATTGCGAACGCGATTGAATAGTGCCTAAAACCTGCTCATAATTTTCGGCAATCAAAAAGAAAAACGTGTTGTCTTCGGGTTCTTCAATCTGCTTCAGCAGCCTATTGCCATCATTTCCTAAATATTCTGCCATCCAAATAATCACAAATTTGTAGCCGCTTTCAAAACTTTTTAGCGATAAAAATTTCAGCACTTCGCCGCATTCACGAGCTGTGATATTGCCTTGCGCATTGCCTTCGCCGCTTTGCAGCTGCATCCAATCGTTGTAATTAAAGTAGGGATTTGCTAAAACCATTTGTCGCCATTCGTTCATCCAATCTACACTGATGGCGGTTTCGCCAGGTTTGTAAGTTAAATTAGGATGCTTTACTACAGGTTTTGAAAAATGAATATCGGGGTGAATTAATTTTTGCACTTTTTTGCAAGCACTGCAAACACCGCATGAATCGTACGTTGTACGATTTTCGCACAACATATATTGTATGCAAGCCAACGCCACAGGCAATGCGCCGCTGCCTTCTGAACCTGTGAGCAGCATGGCATGAGCCATTTTATTGTGCGCAATACTGTGGATTAAATTTTGCTTAAGCGAAAACTGGCCGATGATTTTTTGAAATTGCATTCGGGCTAAAAATAAAAAAAATATGCTGTTGAAATGAAAAAAAATATTACCTTCGCCCACTCAAATTTTTAATCAACATCAATATTTTCAATTCAAATGGCTAATCATAAAGCAACAGAAAAAGACGTTCGCAAAGTTAAAGTTCGTAGAGAAAGAAATCGTTTAAAAGGCAAAACTACTCGTAATGCAATCCGCAAAGTGGCTGGCACAGCCGATTTTAAAGATGCTGAAAAAGATTTACCAAAAACAATTGCGATGATTGATAAGTTGGCTAAAAGCAATATTATTCATAAAAATAAAGCTGCCAATTTGAAATCGAAATTAACTAAAAAAGTAAATGCTTTAAAAAATAAAGTGGTGGTAGAAAAGGTGGCTAAAAAAGCAACCGACAAAGCAATTGCTAAAAAGGCAGCTACTGCAAAAGCAAAAAAAGCAGCAAAAAAATAATTTTTGCTAACCGATAATTAGGAGTTAAAATCCCTCAAACTGTTTTGAATAAATGGTTTGAGGGATTTTATTTTTTGTGAAAAAACTTTTTCCAAAAAATTCCACAAAAATTGTTTTACGTTTGCAACCATTCAATCACAGCATTGTTTTTAAAATTATTCTCTAAAAAACTTATCAAATTATGGCATCCGAAAAAGCAGAAAATGCAGAAAAATTAAAAGCGTTGAAACTAACGCTCGACACGTTGGACAAAAAATATGGCAAAGGCACCATCATGAAATTGGGCGACAACGAAATTGAACCCATGGAAATCATCCCTAGTGGCTCGTTGGGCTTGGATATTGCGTTGGGTGTTTTTGGTTTTCCACGAGGCAGAATTATCGAAATCTACGGACCCGAATCGAGTGGTAAAACTACTTTGGCAATTCATGCCATTGCCGAAGCACAAAAAAAAGGTGGCATAGCCGCAATCATAGATGCAGAGCATGCTTTCGACAAATTGTATGCGCAAAAATTGGGTGTGGATGTAGATAATTTATTAATCAGCCAACCCGATGATGGAGAGCAAGCTTTAGAAATTGTAGATAGTTTGGTGCGCAGCGGTGCAGTGGATATTGTGGTGATTGATTCGGTGGCAGCATTGGTGCCAAAAGCAGAGCTGGAAGGCGAGATGGGAGATTCCCACATGGGACTTCAAGCGCGCCTTATGAGTCAGGCATTGCGGAAGTTAACGGCGTCCATTTCAAAATCTAAATGTATGCTGATCTTTATCAACCAGATCCG
>CAIQHW010000456.1 GCA_903871715.1 uncultured bacterium | reverse complement strand
GCAGCAAGCGTACCGTTTTGAATCCGTATGTATTTCAAATCAGCACCCAGGGTTTCCATATTGGACACCAGGCGTTGATTGTCTTTTTTTAAATTCTTATTGCTTGTCCAAAGCATCCATATTGCGAATATTATTGCGATGACCAGCAGTATGTTTTGAACTTTTTTGTTGTTTAGAAACGCTAGTATATTCATCTTTTGAGGGTCTAGTGGTTTGCGACCATATATAGGCCGTTAAAATTGTCATGATGCCTGCAATACTTGCTGTGGCAACTGTTTCCATCTTTGCTAGTAAGGATAGTAATGTTACCAGCGCTAAAAATGCAGCTGTTATAAGCGTTAGTTTCAATCGGGTTTGTGTGTTCATTTTTATTTATGTTTAAGTACAGTTAGTATATTCATCTAATAGTTGTTTTTGGTATCGGCATCTGTTTCGTGTGCATTTGGTAAAACGGTAATCCTTGCAGACACAATCTTTTCTCATTTTGGTATGCTTCCAACAAGTACAATAGTTTAACTGACATTTTTTGCAGCAAGTATTGTTGACTGGATTTACCACCACCACACTAACAGCGGAGCTTATGCGATACACTTCGCTCCCCATTATTATTTCATCATTTATCTTATCTCCTAAAAATTCGAGCAGGTCTTTTATACCGAAGTTTTTTGTTTCCCCTGTTCGCAATTGCGTTAGCGTAAACTCCATGCTCTACTATTTTAACCAGTTTTTATAAATGTACCTGCCTGCTAAAAACAGTAAGGCCGCAGCTCCTAGGCTGAATCCTCCTCTGACAAGAAGACTTTTTTTTTGGCGATGTCTAGTATGTTTTCATAAATGGAAATTATTCCTTTCATGTAAGCATTTCTGTCGTCACCGTTTTGTTCCGATATGTACGGACTGTGCGCAATTTTATCAGCATAGGCTTTGTAGTCATTTGCCGAGGCATGTGCAGCCTTGTAATTACTGGCAATCAACCGAGCAAAATCATAAAAGCTATCCTGTGCACTGGTATAGGTTCTGAATTTTAATTTGTACTGGTTCTGCGCCTGGTACACGCCACCTTTCCAAAATTCATTAGGCTTTCCTGCGGCTGTGATGCCAAAGAAATTATTGTGTTTTGAAGAAAGTGAAGACGTTCCCCAAGCACTCTCGTAAGCACCTTGTGATAGAATTACCAACGGATCCATTTTGAATCGTTCACCTGCTTTTTTAGCCAGTGGGTAATTATTGATAACGTAGTTTTCTGTTTTTGTACTCATGGTTATTGTTGTAAAATGATGTAACGACCGTCAACCCAACGAAGCGTATTGTCAACGGTTTTGAATTGCATGAATTGATTTTCTCCTGTATCCATGGACATAATAAGTTGCCCGAGCACCATATTGGGCTGGGCATAATTTACCGTTACCATGCGGTCGTTTAATACAGGTGTAAGCACTTTGGTTAAAAGCCTTGGCATAGGAAGGCCTTTAAGGGTGAAATAGTCCGTTGGCTTCATCCACCCCACAAGGCTCATCGTTGCTGGATATGCATCAAACATGTTTTTGTAATACGGAAAAACATCAACGTAGTTTATCGAGCTCGATACCCAATAATTCACACGTTGTTTGTTTTTTTGTTTTAGACTAGCTGGCGCTTTTGCACCATTAATCACATAGGCTACTTCAATAAATTTTACATTGTTTACTTCATCGAATGCCTGTCTGCCTGTTGCATAGCCCAGGAATTCACCTGGCTTTGCAAGGCGAATAATATTTTTGTTGGAGAACATCTCGTAAATACGACCGTGATTGGTTGCATCAG
>CAIQHW010000455.1 GCA_903871715.1 uncultured bacterium | reverse complement strand
GGATTTAATTAATAACATTGCCAAAGAAATTATTATTGTAAACGATTGCTCCATTGATGATACAGATGCGGCTATAAAAAATTACATTGCCAACAACGCATCTTTAAACATTCAATACTGCAAACACGAAGTTAATCAAGGCAAAGGTGCGGCTTTGCACACAGGTATCAGCAAAGCCACTGGCAAATATTTAATCATTCAAGATGCTGATTTGGAATATGACCCACAAGAATATAATGACCTGCTAAAGCCCGTTGTTAATGGTTTTGCAGATGTAGTTTTTGGTTCTAGGTTTATGGGTGGCAATCCGCATCGAGTTCTATTTTTCTTACATTCTGTGGGCAATAAAATGCTTACTACTTTGTCGAACATGTTTACCAATTTGAATTTAACCGATATGGAAACCTGCTACAAATTGTTTGACACTAATAAACTGCAATCGCTTTCTTTAAAAGAAAAACGATTTGGTTTTGAACCTGAAGTAACAGCAAAAATTGCACGAATTCCCAACATCAGAATTTATGAAGTGGGTATTTCCTATTATGGCAGAACTTATGAAGAAGGAAAAAAAATTGGCTGGAAAGATGGATTCAGAGCCATTTACTGCATTTTGAAATACGGTTTTGGAAAATAAAATTTCTACAACAATGTTCCTTTAAGCAACAATGCAGCGATGCTAAAGTAAATGATCAAACCTGTTACATCCACCAAAGTAGCCACAAACGGAGCTGATGAAGCAGCTGGGTCGAGCCCAACTTTTTTCAATAAAATTGGAATCATCGAACCGCTTAATGTGCCCCACATCACAATACCAATCAATGAAAAGAAAATGGTAGTGGCAATTAATACATAATGTTCAGTGTAATTATACCAATGCAAGTGCTGCCACAACACGATTCTAAAAAAACCAATCGTGCCCAAAATAATACCGAGTGTTAAGCCCGAAAATAATTCGCGGCGCATCACATACCACCAATCTCTTACTGTTAATTCTTTCAACGCCATAGCACGAATAATTAGTGTAGCTGCCTGCGAACCACTGTTGCCACCACTGGAGATGATGAGTGGTACAAACAAAGCCAACACCACAGCTTTTGAAATTTCGGCATCAAAGTAGCCCATGGCAGTAGCAGTAAGCATTTCGCCCACAAATAAAATGATTAACCACCCTGCTCTTTTTCTAATCAGCGAAAAGAAGGGCGTTTTTACATAAGGGTAATCTAAGGTTTCCAAACCACCAAATTTTTGGATGTCTTCGGTGTCTTGTTGTTCCACAATATCCATCACATCATCCACCGTTAATACACCAATCAACACATTGTCATCGCTCACCACTGGCAAAACCACTCTATCGTATTCTTTGAAAATATTAATCGCATCTTCTTTGCTGTCACTCACTTTCAGGCTCACCCAAAATCCATCCAAAATACTTTCCACTGTTTTTGATGGGTCGTTTAAAATAAATCGGCGCACAGGAATATCGTCAACCAATTTTCCATTTTTATCCACCACATAAATCACATTGGCAGCTTCCGAATCAATGTGATTATTGCGCAAATGCTCACAAGCTTGTGCAATGGTCATTTCGGTGGTAATGGTGGCAAAATCTGTATTCACCAATCGGGCAATACTTTCTTTGGGATAGCCAATAAAATCGTGGGTTTGCTTTCTGTTTTTTTCGGTAAGCAACAACAACAAATTCGATTGCTCTACCCCTTTCAGTTTCGAGAAAAACTCGAAGCGGTCATCTGATGGCAAAGCATTTAAAACAGCTGTGGCTTTCTCTTTCGAGATGCCGTGTATAATTTTCTTTTGCCAATCAATAGAAAGATAAGAAAACGTGTCTAACTGCGCTTTATCGGGCAATGCCAAATAGGTTTCGATGGCAAAATGCAGCGGCAACGAACTGATTAATTCTGCCGAATCAGAAGGATGAGGATTGTTTTTTTTTCCGCTAAAATTAAACAAGCTGCTAAATGTGCCTTTCAACACCTTTGTTCTGATTTCTTTTAAATTCATGATGATTGATTTTAAACCATTTCAAAAACATTTCCTTACTGATTCATTGATGCAACAACATTTTCTCATCAACGCATGCTGCATTTTATTTCAAACAATTTTCGTTGCAATTTTCCAACTCCACTTCAATGGTGGCGTGATGGATATTCATGTGTTCTAAACTGTGTTTGATGTCGTGCTTCGCTTTTTCAAATTGTTGTAAATCGTTGTTAGCCGTTACCACATGGGCGGTGAGCGCAGTTTGGTTGCTGCTCAATCCCCAAATATGAATGTGGTGAACATCCACCACAAACGGATTTTTTAAAATAGTTTGCTTCACATTTTCCAACTCAATGCCGGGTGGCACACCATCTAAAGCCAAGCGGATGCTATCCATCAGCAATTGCCAAGTGGAAAAAACAATGATGATGGCAAGTATAAAACTTACCAAAGTATCTACCCAAAAATAGTGGGTAAAATAAATAATTACACCAGCAATCACCACACCAAACGACACCAAAACATCGGTCATTAAATGCAAATAAGCACCTTTGATGTTGATGTCTTTTTCTTTGTTTTTAAAAAATAAAAGAGCCGATGTAGCATTGATTACAATGCCAATAATTGCCACTAAAGAAATGATTTTGCCTTCTACTATTTGTGGAT
>CAIQHW010000454.1 GCA_903871715.1 uncultured bacterium | reverse complement strand
GGCTGTTTTGGCTATCGTTTTTAATGTTAGTGCTTTGGATTTATCCATCAGTGGCACTGGCGCAACTCAAACTCAAGGCAGCACAAGCTCTGCATTTGGAACCGCACTACGACTTGAAAAGTTTGTAGTTCCTAGTGTTAGCGTTGGTTATGTTCAAGGAATTAACGTAGCAACTCCAGATGTTCGTGGATCAAGTGAATTATTTGCTGCGTACAATCTAAACTATAGCATTGCTAAGTTTAAGAACCAAGCATTTGTAGGTGGAAGCGCAAGCTTGGGATATGGTAATGGGGTGCCAACTTGGTACGCCGGACCTTTGGTTGGTAATCGTTTTTTTGTCAAGGATAATGTATATATTTTGACACAAGCCAATTATGACGTTGGTTTGAATGGCGTAGCAGATAACATTGTGCGCTATACGCTTGGACTTGGTGTTCGATTCTAATTAAATAAACCAATAAAAAATCGACATCAAATAAAATTGATGTCGATTTTATTTTTATGAGGAAATTTTATGGCACACTTTATTAAACTAAACGTTTTAGATCTTGGACACGACAACACCGAGAATAATACAAATAGAAAATATATTCCCAACCTTATCAATTTGGATATGGTTATCAACATCGAACCATCAGTTGTTCATAGTTTGATATTCACAAAAAATAATCTGATACATCCAATCAGAGTCAAGGAAAGTCTTGATGAAATTTTAAAAATGAGCAAATGCTGCAAATAAAATAAATTTAAACAAATTTTTTCAATTATATATTGATTAATCTGATTCATAATGAATCTTACAAAATAGAAAGCAAAATAAATTATGGCAACACAAAAGACAACCAAGACAACTAAGACCGCTACCAAGACTGCTCCAAAGACAGTTGCAAAGAAGGTAATTAAGCCAGCAGCAAAGGCACCTGCAAAGGCAAAGACTGCTAGTACTTCCAAGAAGGTCGTTGGTAAGTCAGTTGTAAAGTAATTAAAAAAAAAATTAACGTTTCCAAAATTTGGAAATACTTATTCTTACAATGAATACATTTGTACAATTATCCGTCGCAGGACCAGCACTCGCTAGTGCTGCGTCACAACCTAGTTTGGTACTAGGTTAACCAACGGATACTTGCGTAAGTTTAAACCCGTTGGACTAAAAAACCAACGGGTTTTTTGTTTGAGAAAGTTGTTGACGGATGCAGAAGATAGTGTAGTATGTATGAACAGTTGAGGGCGATGTTGGTTGAAAACCCGGTAAAGCAAAAGCAGCAACAAAGTTGTTGACAGATGAAGAAGATAGTGTAAGATAGTTAGCAGTAAGAGAACGCTGTTAGAAATTTTGAGCGTATAATCAAAACCGTAGAGGCGAGCCAAGGAATAGGAGACGCCGGTCTGATGAAAATCGGGCTACCAACGATAGGTAAACAATCCATCAATTTATAAAGTGGGCGGGTAGTTTAGCGGCTAAAATATCACACTTACACTGTGACTATCGGGGGTTCGAGTCCCTCCTCGCCTACCATTTTTTAATATCGGTTCGTAGGATAATGGCTATTCCGCTTGTTTTGGGTACAAGATATTGTGCGTTCAAGTCGCACCGAGCCGACCATTTTGTAGATATCGGAGTGTAGTGTCAATTAGTATACTAATTGAAAAATTAGTCTTGGTAAAAATCCAACGTCAGGGTCACGATAGTATCCACCAAATTTAATAATGGGCATGTGGCGTAATTACAAGCCGCGCTACTCTTAGAAAGTAGTGGAGAAATCCGTGTAGGTGGAAGTCCTACCATGCCTACCAATTTTTATATGGGGTAGTAGCATAATTGGCGATGCACCACTTTTGCAAAGTGAAGATTGTGGGTTCAAATCCCACCTACTCCACCAATTTATTAAATGGCACCGTAGACCAACTGGAAGGAGTCGTCTC
>CAIQHW010000453.1 GCA_903871715.1 uncultured bacterium | reverse complement strand
GCTGCAAAACTTTTACAAATAAACGACACCCATTTTTTTGTTTCAATTTTTTGCAATAGCATAATATCTCCGAAGCGATAAAATGGCTTAGATGGATTGTTGAAAATATCAGTCATCATGTGGCGTTTGCTACCATACAAGCAATAGGTAACCGATTTATGGCGTTGCCAACAGGCTCTTAATTTTTTTTCAAAAAAAAGATAGTCGTTAAAAGAAGAAAGATTTTGAAACTCATCTAAACAGATAATAAATTTAATGCCTCTCTTTTTAGCAATTGTTTCAGGTAGGTTTAGAACTTCATCGCTATTTTTTTTCAATTCGTGCCAATCAAAACTCAAACTAAAATCAGTGGTAGGGTCAATGCCAAGACTTAATTTTGGAATCAGCTTTTTAAAAAATTCTTTGCCACTACTCATCCATTCCTGCCATTTGGAGGATGACGCTTTAATTACTTCACGAGCAAACTGTTCTAAAAACTCTTCTTCGCTGCTTACTGAAAAGAGGTCAATAATTACGGTCTTCGTTTTTTTATCTTTCTTGTTTATATCTATTATTACTTTCTCTACCAACGATGATTTCCCCCACCTTCTTGGGGATATAATAGTGGTATTGATTCCGTTCAGTAGATTGCTTTGCAATTTTGCTGACTCAGCCTCTCTGTTGGTAAACGACTGAATACTTACTATGGTTCCGTAAATAAATGGTGAATCTTTCATGGTTTGCTAATTATCCGTTTCGGTATTATACCAAATGGTATTATACACAAAGGTATAAAATTATGCGACTTGATACAATTCTCTTTCTAACTCTCGTAAGGCTTCCCAATATTTTTCATTGCTTTTCCAGTAGTTGCTGATAGTGTAAAGCTGCCCGTAGATCGTCAGCAAAAAACGTAAGTTACAGGTTAGATAATAATCTGAGAGCCTCTACTAAAATATTAAAAATCAATAGGTTAGACTAAAAAATGACTTTTAAATATTTATTAGTTTGTTAGTTTTAGTAGAATTTTGTAAGCATGTATAACGGAAATTCGCAAATTACTTCTAAAATTTACATTGATGAAAACTAGGTTACATTTATTAGGACGCAAAATAACATTAGGAATTTTGACATTCTGCTTAAGCTTTGGATTCGTGAACCAAGTTCAATCTCAGCAGTTTGTCAATGGTAAGTTGGTGCGTAAAGAAAAATTTCCTGGTGGCGACGGAGACACTTATTTAAAGTATGGTGCAGACTATAAAAAATTATATACTCAAGCAAATATGGCTTCTGATCTATATCAAGAAAATTATTTTAGGCAATATCATTTAGATGGCTTTGATACGCTGAGACATAATTCTTGCAAGGTATTTGAGTTAATTCCAAACTATTCCGAATATGGGGACCGCTTCAGTTTGGATTCCAGCGTTTCTGCTCACATTCTCGTGAACGGTGATACTTTTTCCGATTTCGGATTTAGTTTAAAATTAAATGCCCCATTATTAAAAGACAGCAATTACAATTTGAGCTTTCTGGTCGCTTCGGCCGAAGCTTATCGCATTCCATTTAAATTTTTTAATAAAAAGTTGAATCCCTATGAAGACTTTAAAATTTACATCACGCAAAGTAATAGCCCAAATTCCGAAGGCGATATTATTGCCATAATTCGTAGACAGGATGTATACGAACTCGAT
>CAIQHW010000452.1 GCA_903871715.1 uncultured bacterium | reverse complement strand
GGCAAATGAAGAGATAATGAATGCTGCACCAAAAATGTTGGTTTTATAATTCACTTTCAACAACAACAAAAAAGCCTTTTCATTTATTTTGAAAGGGCTATTTTATGGAGTGAAATATTACACCAGCCAATACAATCATCCAATATTTATCTTCCCAGATTCAATTTTTGAGTTCAAGAAATGAATTCGTGAGTTCAAAGATTGAATTCTTAAGGTTAGGAAATGAATCCTTGAAGTTTAAAAATGAATCTTTAACCTCCGCCGTTCAATTTTTAATGTCCTGGATTCAATTCTGGAGATTAAGAAATGAATCCAGGAGTTCAAGGATTGAATTCTTGAGGTTAAGAAATGAATTCCTAATCTCAAGAAATGAATCCATTAGGTCAACAATTCAATATTTATCGTGCTTTACTACATAGTGAATAGTAATGGCAGGCAAAAGTTCGTGTCCCCCACGAACCGAAACTATTGGTGTTTGGTGGCGAACACAAACCACGGCACAAAAAAAATGCACTACCCCAAGTGCTGCATTTAAACTAACAATAAAACCTCAATCTATGCCAACTAACCGAACCACCAGTTAGCTGAATGCAAAGAAAATAACTTTTTTTGAAACTACAAAATAGTGATTCGCAAATTTTAAAATTGCCATTGCCAACTTGTAATTGTTCATGAAGCAATGGTTAACCGCTACGCAGCAACCATGTATTAAACACGGTAGGTTGTAATTTAAATATTTTTTTCAAAAAAAAAGTGTTTTATAGTTACCTCAACATTATTTTTGTGGAAAATTCTTTAAAAGTACCTTTTTTATTATAAAAACTATTCTAATTTTGCATCGTTTATCAAAATAAAGGGTCTTTTATTATAGCGAATAGAAAATAGCCATAAGAGATTAGCATTTTCTAATGGTTATTCGCTAATGTTTTTTTAACTCATCATTCATCACTCAAAACTAATAACTACAATGAGCAATCTTCGTTTTCATGCTATCAAAAACATCAACCAACCCGTAGATGTAAATCCCGATTTGGGCAACCGTGTATCATCGTATTATGGCGAAAATGTGTTTACCGAAGATGCCATGCGTCAATTCTTACCGAGTGACGTATTTAAAAGTGTAAAAAATGCCATTGCCAATGGTCAAAAAATCAATCGCGATATTGCTGACGAAGTATCCAACGGTATGAAAGCTTGGGCAATTAGCAAAGGTGTAACGCACTATACTCATTGGTTTCAGCCTTTAACTGGCACTACAGCCGAAAAGCATGATGCGTTTTTTAAACCAACATCTACAGGAAAAGGTATTGAAGCCTTCGATGGCGATGCGTTGATTCAACAAGAGCCCGATGCCTCTTCATTCCCTAATGGCGGCATCCGCAGCACTTTTGAAGCTCGTGGTTATACCGCATGGGACCCATCATCACCTGCATTTATTATGGAAGTGAATAATGGTAGAACATTGTGCATTCCTACTATTTTCGTTTCGTACAGTGGTGAGGCTTTAGATTACAAAGCGCCACTTTTAAAGTCATTACATTTATTAGAAACAGCTGCATTGCCAGTTGTCAACTATTTTGATAAAGCTTGTACCAAAGTGTATGCTACATTGGGTTGGGAACAAGAATATTTTTTAATTGACGAAGAATTGTTTTTAGCTCGTCCGGATTTGATGATGACTGGCAGAACAGTATTTGGTCATGCACCAGCAAAAGGACAACAATTAGAAGACCATTATTTTGGAACAATTCCTGAACGTGCATTTGGTTATATGATGGATTTTGAAAAAGAATGTTTCAAATTAGGCATTCCATTAAAAACCCGTCATAATGAAGTGGCGCCAGCACAGTTTGAAGTAGCACCAGTGTTTGAAGAAGTGAATATTGCAGTTGATCACAATCAATTGTTGATGGATATTATGGAACGTGTTGCCCGTCGTCATCGCTTAAAAGTTTTGTTACACGAAAAACCTTTTGCAGGTGTTAATGGTAGTGGTAAACACAACAACTGGAGCATGGGAACTGACACGGGTTCTAATTTATTAAGCCCAGGAAAAACGCCAAAAACAAATTTACAGTTTCTTACTTTTTTTGTGAACACGATTAAAGCGGTACACGACCATGCCGATTTAGTTCGTGCATCCATTGCATCAGCCAGCAATGACCATCGCTTGGGTGCAAATGAAGCGCCACCAGCTATTATCAGTGTGTTTGCAGG
>CAIQHW010000451.1 GCA_903871715.1 uncultured bacterium | reverse complement strand
GCTATCTCTGCCGCCTTCAACAATGCCTAATTGTAAGTCAAACAAGCTTAAAGTAAGTTGCGAATAGCCCCATTTTTTATGAATTCCAAAAACACCTTTTACTGCATTTTGTGTATATCCACTTCCGTAAACATAGCCATCATACTGGTTTTGATAAGCATGCGCCATTTTGTTGCTATATCGAATATCCCAAGTAAAACCTTTTTGATTGCCAGCCAAATTAAATGAACCACCCACTTGTCCATTGTTAGTTTGATAGTTTGCCATCACACTACCTTTGATTTTTCCCTCAGGCAAAGTAGCAGCTGGCAAGAAGTTGATTACACCTGCCATTGCATCACTTCCATAAGCCAACGATGCTGGTCCTTTCAAAATCTCTACCCTGTCAACAGAATTTTCATCCACTTCAATTCCAAATTCATCCCCCCATTGATTGCCTTCCTGACGAACACCATCATTCATTACCACTACTCGATTATAACCCAAACCCCTTATTACAGGCTTGCTCACAGCTGGTCCTTCCCAAATTGCATTTACACCAGGTGTGTTTGCTACAGCTTCTACAATATTATTGGAAGCATTTTGTTGCAAATCATTTTGACTTACTACACTCATGGCAAATGGGTTTGAATTTTCTTCTGTTGCCGATGAAACACCAGTAATGACTACTTCTTTCATCTCGATATTAGAAGTGGCTAAATTGAAATTAGCAGTTGTTGAATTTTGTAAATTAATTTCTGCGCTTTGCGAAGCAAAACCCACCATGCTTGCTTGCATCAACCATGTTCCATTAGGAATGTTTTGAAGTGAATAATTACCCAATGAATCAGAAACTGCACCGATTTTCAAATCTGGAATGTATAACGAAACACCTTTTAACCCATTGTTGGAAGCGGCATCCACGACCTTTCCATTTAAAATATTTTGTGCAAATAAATTTGCATTGATGAATAAAATTGAAATAAAAAAGAGAACTATTTTTTTCATTGAAAAATTAATTTTGATTGATTTAATAAATTGAATTGCTGAACTAAAAAAATAAAAAAAACCACGAAGGCGCAAAGACACTACGTTTTAAGAACTTAGCGGCTTGGCGTTTTGTGACAAAAAATTATTTATGCTTTTGGCGGAGGGGAATGCAAAGTAGAATTGCAAATGGAGATTTGCAAATTGCAAGTTGAGAATTGAAGATTTGAAAACTCAATTTTATAAAAATCAATTGAATGTTCTATTACAAATTCACTAATCGAATTTTGTGTTGAAATATTTTTCTTGGAATGATTATGATTGTTTGAAATGGTTGAATTAGCAAGTGTTTGCGATTTATCGGCATTCATAATTTCTGTTTCTGATTCATCACACAAAACTGATAAAATTATTTTCTCGTTTTCTATTTTTTTCGATGAAATATCAAACCATTTTCCATTGATAACAACTTCATTTTCGTTTTCAAATTTTACATCGCCAACAATTTTTCCATTGGAAATTTGAAAAGAAAATTGTTGCAATTTTTTTGAATCATTTTTCAAAATCAATTCGCTCATTTCATGTTTGATTTCATTTTGCCACAACGCAAACATAGGATGATAGCCAACCGTAGCCATCATCAAAATAATCAACAAGGATATAGAAATGATTTTTTTCAACAAACAAATGTAAAACTTTATCACAAAAAAAAAGCGACTTACTTAATTGTAAATCGCTTTTCAAAAAAATTTTTATGTACAGTTTATAAACTCAATTTTATTCTGCCAAAAAACTTGCCTTCATATATTCCCTGTTCAATCTTGCAATATTGGTTAATGAAATTTCTTTCGGACATTCAGCTTCGCAGGCACCAGTATTCGTGCAACTTCCAAAACCTTCTTTATCCATCTGAGCCACCATATTTAAAACACGACTTGTTCTTTCAGGCTGACCTTGTGGTAGCAATGCAAATTGAGAAACTTTTGCAGATACAAACAACATCGCACTTGAATTTTTACAAGCTGCAACACAAGCACCGCAACCGATACACGATGCAGCTGCAAATGATAAATCAGCATCATCTTTTGGAACAGGCAAACAATTCGCATCCTGCGCATTGCCCGTATTTACAGATACGAAACCACCAGCTTGTTGAATTCTATCGAATGCACTGCGGTCAACAACTAAATCACGAATCACTGGAAAAGCTGCTGCTCTCCATGGTTCTACAGTGATAGTGTCACCATCTTTAAATGCTCTCATATGCAACTGACAAGTAGTTGTTGCATCCCAAGGGCCGTGTGCTCGACCATTGATGTGCATACTGCACATACCACAAATACCTTCACGGCAGTCGTGGTCGAAAGCAATTGGTTCTTTATTTTCAGCAACTAATTGTTCATTCAATACATCAATCATTTCCAGAAAACTCATTTCACTGGAAATATTTTTCACCTGATAATTTTCAAAATTTCCTTGAGCAGTTGCGCTTTTCTGACGCCAAACTTTCAAGGTCAAATTCATGTTGTAATGTTCCATCGTTGTTTATTTACGATTAAATAAGATGATAAATTATTTGTAGTTTCTTGAAGAAGGTTTAATCACTTCATACTTCAAGTCTTCTTTTTGCATATTCCATTTGCAATCGCTAATCATTTCCCATTGAGCCACATACATAAAGTTAGCATCATCACGAGCTGCTTCACCATCTTCTGTTTGTGATTCTTCACGGAAATGTCCGCCGCAACTTTCTTTTCTGTTTAATGCGTCCATACACATTAATTCACCTAACTCAATAAAATCAGCAACACGATTGGCTTTATCCAACTCAGGATTGAAAGATTCAATTTCACCAGGAATACGAACATCGCTCCAGAATTCTTTTCTCAATTGTTGAATTTCAAGAATTGCTTCCTGTAATCCTTTTTCATTACGAGCCATTCCACATTTGTCCCACATGATTTTCCCTAAACGTTTGTGGAAACTTTCAACACTCTTAGTGCCTTTGATGCTCATCAATTTATTGATTCTTTCGGCAACTTCTTTTTCAGTTTTTTCAAATGCTTCGTGTGTAGTTGGAATGGCTTTCACACTGATTTCATCAGCTAAATAGTTTCCAATTGTGTAAGGAATTACGAAATAACCATCCGCCAAACCTTGCATCAAAGCTGATGCTCCAAGTCGATTAGCGCCATGGTCACTAAAGTTAGCTTCACCTAATGCGTATAAACCTTTAACTGAAGTCATCAATTCATAATCAACCCATAATCCACCCATTGTATAGTGAACCGCAGGATAAATTCTCATTGGCACTTCGTAAGGATTTTCACCAGTTATTTTAGCATACATATCGAACAAGTTGCCATATTTTTCTTTCACCACTTCTTTACCCAAAGCCAACATTGTTGCATCATCAGGATTATGATTGCCTTGTTTTGAAGCTTCAATTCTTCCATAACGCATCATGTTGAATTTGAAATCCAAATACACAGCTTGTTTACTTGCACCTACACCGAAACCAGCGTCACAACGTTCTTTAGCGGCTCTTGAAGCCACATCACGTGGTACCAAGTTACCAAATGCAGGATATCTTCTTTCTAAATAATAATCGCGTTCTTCTTCTGGAATTTCGTTTGGTTTACGAGTATCGCCTTGTTTTTTCGGCACCCAGATTCTTCCATCATTACGCAATGATTCACTCATCAAAGTCAATTTACTTTGATGGTCGCCGCTTACTGGAATACAAGTTGGGTGAATTTGTGTAAAGCATGGATTGCCAAATGCAGCTCCACGACGATGTGCTTTCCAAGCTGCTGTAACATTGCTGCCCATTGCATTAGTAGAAAGATAAAATACATTGCCATAACCACCAGTACATAATAAAACCGCATGACCAAAATGACGTTCTAATTTTCCAGTCACCAAATCACGAGCAATAATTCCACGAGCTTTTCCATCAATCATCACCACATCCAACATCTCATGACGTTCGTAATTTTTCACAGTGCCTAATCCAACCTGACGATTCAAAGCTGAATAAGCACCTAATAATAATTGTTGTCCTGTTTGACCTGCAGCGTAAAATGTGCGTTGAACCTGAGTTCCGCCGAATGAACGATTACTCAACATGCCACCATATTCACGAGCGAAAGGAACACCTTGCGCCACACATTGGTCAATAATCGCTGCACTCACTTCAGCCAAACGATGAACATTGGCTTCACGAGCACGATAGTCGCCACCTTTAATTGTATCATAGAATAAACGGAAAGTTGAATCACCATCATTCTGATAATTTTTTGCAGCATTTATTCCACCTTGAGCGGCAATTGAGTGAGCACGACGGGCAGAATCCTGAAAACAAAATGTTTTCACTTTATAACCTAATTCAGCCAAAGATGCTGCTGCAGAAGCACCAGCCAAGCCAGTACCAACCACAATAATTTCTAAATTTCTTTTGTTGGCAGGATTAACAAGTTTACAATGACCTTTATAGTCTTCCCATTTTTTTTCAAGTTCTCCTGCTGGAATTTTAGCGTCTAAATTCATTTTTGGAAATTTATTTTGTTAGCCAAACTATCGAAACAAAAAATTGTAACCCAATAGTTCAGTTCAATTATTTTTATTTAGTCAAGAAAAAGTAAATCGGCATTGCTGCAAAAACTAATGGAACAATGACAGAGAATGCTACACCTAACATTTTAATTATCGGTGTATATTTTTTGTGATTTAATCCTAATGTTTGAAAAGCGCTGCTGAAGCCATGAATCAAATGCCATCCTAATGAAATTACACCCAATACATAGACTATAACAACCCACAATTGCGAAAATGTTTCTTTCACTTCTTCATAAGAATTCATTGGTGCATCACCATTCAAATACAATGCTTCTTTGGTTTCAACCCAGAAATGTGACAAGTGAATAATCAAAAACATCAACAACAACGAACCCAAAATTCCCATTGAACGACTATACCATTTGCTGGTTGCATTACCTGGATT
>CAIQHW010000450.1 GCA_903871715.1 uncultured bacterium | reverse complement strand
CAAAGCATCATGCCTTTTGAAGTGCCATTTGATTCGGTAAAATTATTGCAACAACCCAGTTTTGGTGGGCAGAAACCGAGCTTTCAATTAATTCCTGTTTATACCGACCCTGCAAATGCTGTAAATTATTATCGCTTCCTCATTTATAAAAATCAAAAACAAGTGCAAAACACTTTTATTGATGATGATGAATTTTCGAATGGGAAAACCAACAACAGTCCTTTGTTTACCAACGATGTAGATTTTAATCCAGGCGATAGTGTGCAGTTAAGCTTGTTGTGCATTGACCACCATGTGTATCAATACTATTTTAGTTTACAACAAAATACCAGCACTGCCAGTGGCGGACCAAACAGTTCTGCAGCCACTCCAGCCAATCCTGTGAGTAATATTAGCAATGGTGCTTTGGGTTATTTTTCAGCCAATACAAAAGACACTAAAAGTTTTAGAATTAAACCACCAATGAAATAAAATGAGTTTAGAATAGAAAAACTTAAAAACAATCCAATTGTTATTTGCTTAAATGAAAAGCAACGCTCAACTTCGCAGATTGTAAAATTAATAATGGCTAAAAAGAAACTTCCCGAAATCAGCGAATTTGAAATTGAGCATTTAAGTGTGTATGGCGCACGAGTGCATAATTTGAAGAACATTGATGTGCATTTGCCTCGAAACAAATTGGTGTTAATAACAGGTGTAAGCGGCAGCGGAAAATCATCGTTGGCGTTTGATACTATTTATGCCGAAGGACAACGCCGCTACATGGAAAGTTTTTCGGCGTATGCTCGTCAGTTTTTGGGAGCGATGGAAAGACCAGATGTAGACAAGGTTACAGGGCTTTCGCCAGTAATTGCTATTGAACAAAAAACCACCAACAAAAACCCACGAAGCACTGTGGGCACAGTTACTGAAATTTATGATTTTGTACGATTGCTCTACGCCCGTGTGGGGGAGGCTTACAGCTATGTTACTGGAAAAAAAATGGTGCGCTATTCCGAAGAACAAATTTTATCGCACATCGTTAGCACCTACGCCGATAAAAAAATTGCGCTGCTGGCACCATTGGTAAAAGGTAGAAAAGGACATTACAGAGAATTGTTTGAACAAACCCGAAAGCAAGGCTACACCAAGGTTCGAGTAGATGGTGAAGTGTTGGACATCAAAGATAAAATGCAACTCGACCGATTTAAAATTCACGATGTAGAATTGATAATTGATAGATTGGAGGTGAACGAAGAAGAATTGCCACGAATAAAAACCTCGTCGCAATTAGCCATGAACATGGGCAAAGGCGAAATGATGGTGATGGATTTTGAAACCAACAAAGTGGAGCGATTGAGCAAAACCTTGATGTGCGCTGATTCGGGTATTAGTTATGAAGAACCATCGCCCAATTCGTTTTCATTTAATTCGCCTTATGGTGCTTGTCCGTTTTGCAAAGGGCTTGGCACCATTTACAAAGTGAATGAAGCATTAGTGATTCCCAACAATAAAATTTCGATTCAAAGTGGCGGCATTGCTGCATTAGGCGAATACAAAGAAAACTTTGTGTTCATGCAATTAAGAGGTTTGGCGGCAAAATTAAAGTTCAATTTAACCGACCCAATCAATTTAATTCCACATGCTGCGTTGCAACATATTTTATATGGCGATGGTGGAAACCGCATTAGTACAGAGTTTGGAAGCAGCAGCGAAAATTTTGGCGGAAGAAATTATGAACTCACTTTTGAAGGTGTGATACCCATGTTGGAAAGATATTTCAACGAAACACAAAGCGAAAGTGTACGCAAATGGGCTGAAGGTTTTATGGAATTGAAACAATGTGAAAGCTGCCATGGTAGCCGATTAAAGCAAGAAGCATTGTGGTTTAAAATCAACGAAAAAAACATTGCCGAATTGTGTGAAATGGACATTAGTGTTTTGGTAGAATGGTTTGATAACTTGTTTGAAACATTGAATGATAAACAACAACAAATTGCACAAGAGTTGTTGAAAGAAATTTCTTCGCGATTAAATTTTTTGATGGACGTAGGTTTGAATTATTTAAACTTGAATCGCCCCAGTAGAACCTTGAGTGGTGGCGAATCGCAGCGCATTCGATTGGCTACACAAATTGGTTCGCAACTCACTGGCATCACTTATATTTTGGATGAACCAAGCATTGGTTTACATCAACGCGATAATCAAAAACTGATTGCTTCGCTGCGAAATTTAACAGAAATCGGCAACACCGTTTTGGTGGTAGAGCACGATGAAGAAATTATGCAATCGGCAGATTACATTGTAGATATTGGGCCCAAAGCTGGCGAGCATGGCGGCAGAGTGATGGCGCAAGGCACTTATGCCGATGTTTTAAAGCAGGCAACACTCACTACAAATTATTTGGGAGGTCATCAACAAATTCCTATTCCGAAAAAAAGAAGAGAGGGCAATGGCGAAAATATTTTGCTCACCAATTGCTCGGGAAATAATTTGAAAAATATTTCCGTAAAATTTCCATTGGGCAAATTGATAGTAGTAACAGGCGTTTCGGGCAGTGGCAAATCAACTTTGGTGAATGAAACTTTGTATCCACTACTGATGCAACACTGCTATGGCAGCCGAAATAAACCATTGGCACACGATAAAATTTCGGGTTTGCAACATATTGATAAAGTCATCGAAATAGACCAATCGCCCATTGGGCGTAGTCCACGGAGCAATGCAGCTACTTACATCAATGTGTTTGCCGACATCCGAAATTTGTTTGCGATGTTGCCCGAAGCTAAAATAAGAGGTTATAAAGCTGGTAGGTTTTCATTCAATGTAAAAGGCGGACGCTGCGAAACCTGCGAAGGTGGCGGCATGAAGCAAATTGAAATGAGTTTTTTGCCCGATGTAGAAGTGTTGTGTGAAAAATGTTTGGGCAAAAGATTTAACCGTGAAACACTCGAAATCCGCTACCGTGGCAAATCTATCAGCGATGTGTTGGATATGACGGTGGAAGATGCTGTGCCGCTTTTTGAAAATATTCCAAACATTCATCGCCGAATAAAAACTTTGCAAGATGTGGGCTTGGGTTATATCAGATTGGGACAATCGGCTACAACCTTGAGTGGTGGCGAAGCACAACGGGTAAAGCTGGCATCTGAACTATGCAAAATTGATACTGGACACACTTTTTATATTTTAGATGAACCCACCACAGGTTTGCATTTTGAAGACATCCGTGTGTTAATGGGTGTGATTGAAAAATTGGTAGAAAAAGGAAATTCGGTTTTGATTATTGAACACAATATGGATGTGATAAAATTAGCTGATTACATTATTGATATTGGACCCGAAGGTGGCAACGCTGGCGGAAACGTACTTTTTGCAGGCACTCCCGAAGATTTAGTAAAAGCCAATGTGGGCTTTACTTCGCAATTTTTAAAACCGCTGTTGAGTAAAAAGAAATAAATTTCTTTTTACAAACACCAACTTCTGTTTTAGTTTTGTGTTGTTATTTTCAAATCATTAGCCATGAATTTTACTGCTGTTTTTGATACTTATAATTGGGATGAAATTGCTGAAAAAATTTTATCCAAAACTTCGCACGATGTAGAAAAAGCCTTGCTCAATGCAGGCTCTGGCTCGTTGGATGATTTTATGGCGTTGATTTCTCCTGCGGCAAAAAACTATTTGGATGACATGGCTTTATTGAGCAACGAACTGACCCAAAAGCGATTTGGAAAAACGGTGCAAATGTTTGCGCCCATTTATTTAAGCAATGAATGTCAGAACATTTGCACTTACTGCGGCTTTAGTTTTGATAACAAAGTAAACCGATTGACTTTGAATGAAACACAGATGCACCAAGAGTTTGAAGCCATTAAATCATTAGGTTTCGACAGTTTGTTAATCGTAACTGGTGAAGCCAATCAAACAGTGGATGTTGATTATTTTATTGCCGCCATAAAAATTGCGAAGCAATATTTTGCCAACATTTCTATCGAAGTGCAACCCTTGGAACAAGCCGATTATGAGCGATTGCACAGCGAAGAATTGTATGCTGTGTTGGTTTATCAAGAAACTTATCATCGTGAAAAGTATAAAACGTATCATCCAAAAGGCAAGAAATCAAATTTTGATTATCGACTGCAAACGCCTGATAGAATTGGCTCGGCAGGCATTCATAAGATAGGTTTAGGTGCTTTGTTAGGATTAGAAGATTGGCGAACTGATTCATTTTTCACAGCTTTGCATTTAGATTATTTAGAGAAAAAATATTGGCAAACAAAATTTTCCATTTCATTTCCACGAATTCGCCCCAACGAAAGTTGCTTTGCACCCAATGTGTTGATGGATGAAAAAGATTTGGCGCAATTGATTTGTGCTTACCGCATTTTTAATGAAAATGTAGAGTTGAGTTTATCTACCCGTGAAAGCCAAAGTTTCAGAAATCATGCCTTTAAAATTGGCATCACCACCATGAGTGCCGGTAGCAAAACCGATCCTGGTGGCTATTCTTTAAACAGTCATGCTTTGGAACAATTTGAAATTGATGATAAACGAACACCACAACAAATTGCTCGAATCATTCGCAACGCTGGCTACGAAGCAGTTTGGAAAGATTGGTTTGTGCAAATGGCATGAAGAATTTTAATTCAAATAAGCCACCGGCTCTTTTACCTCATTTCCTATTTGTACAAAAATCATTTCTTGCAAAGTGGTGGAAATAGAAATACCTACATAATCAGGTGTGATGGCAAATTCTTTGTGTTGCCTATCCACTAACACCGCAATTTGCAATTTCTTTAAATACGTATCCATCAGTGGTTTCAAAGCATAAAACATCGTTTTGCCTGAGTTGGCAACATCATCTACTAAAATTACCACTTTGTTTTCCAACGATGTTTCCAATTTCAATTCCACAGGATGCAGCAATGGTGCAGCTTTGTGAATAGAAATATAACCCACATCCACTTTCCAGTTGTTTTGTTTTTCCAATTCTATTTTTAAGCAATCGGCTATAAATGCGCCACGGTCAACAATTCCAAGCAACACAATTTCTTTTTCGACAAAATTGTTTTCTACAATTTCAATCGCAATTCGTTTCAATTTACTTGCAATGGCATCAGCAGTTAGCAAAATCGTTTTGTCCATTATTTGTTTTCTTTTTTGAAAATTATTTACACAAAAGTTAATTGACGATATAAACTTCTCACCAACCCATCAGCCAATCCAAACTTCGGCACATAGATTTCGCTGATATTTGCCCAGCGCATTACGCTGTTATAAATTTGCAAAGCTGGCATAATTACATCAGCTCTGTCTTCACGTAAGTTGTATTTTATCATTCGCTCTTCCACACTCATTTTTCCTAACTCTTCAAAATAATCTTTCAAAACACTTGATGGCAAAGGTTTTCCGTCTTTTCGCTTACTCAAGCCAAAAATTTTATTGATGTTGCCGCCTGAACCAATACCTTGTAAATTCTTAAAATTTTTTGTTTCCGATTTTACAAATTCTTTGAATCGCTGCCACTCTTTATCGCTCACTTTTTGTTTCAACATTCTAATAGTACCGATGTTAAACGATTCTTCAAAAACGGATTTGCCATTGTCAAACAGCGTCAATTCTGTGCTTCCGCCGCCAACATCAATGTATAAATAGGAATGTTCTTTGTCTAAAAATGTTTCAATGTGATTTTGAAAAATAGTATCTGCTTCTTCTTTTCCACTAATCACTTTAATATTTATTCCAGTTAGTGTTTTCACTCTACCAATAATTTCCTCCGAATTACTGGCATCTCTCATTGCCGAAGTGGCGCATGCGACATAGTTTTCCACCTCATGTACTTGCATCAAATATTTATAGCTGCGCAATGTGTTTACAATGTCTTCTTCTTTTTTTGCCGAAATAAATCCGTATTCAAACACATCAAATCCTAATCGCAGCGGCACTCTCACCAAATTCAATTTAATAAATTGCGGATTGGCTTTGTCATTATCTAAAACCTCACAAATCAGCAATCGTGCTGCATTACTTCCAATATCTATGGCGGCAATTTTCAATTTATTTTGCTAATTTTTTGTTGCAAGATATTTCATGATTTCAACTTGCGAACGATTTTTTTTCTGTCCGTCATTTGGCTTGTAATCATTACTCAAATGATTATCCAAAACACGAGCTTTCACATTGTCATGCCATTGCAATCGCAAAATTTCTTTCAATTCTTTCTTTAAGGAACTATTATTAATTGGACAAGTAGCTTCTACGCGATGATCTAAATTTCGCACCATCCAATCGGCTGACGAAATAAATATTTTTTCATCGCCACCATGATGAAACTCAAACACACGGGCATGTTCCAAGTATTCATCTACAATGCTGATGGCTTGTAAATGATGTTTCAATTTGGGCAAATCAGTCATCATGCAAAAAATTCCACGAACAATTAATTTGATATTTACACCTTGTTTTGCAGCAGCATACAATTGTTCAATCAAAATTTCATCCGACAATGAATTCATTTTCAAAATCATTTCGGCATGCTTTCCTTTTTTTGCTTGTTTAATTTCAAACTCAATAAGTTCAGTAATTTTTGTACGCAAATTGGTTGGGCACGTAATCAATTGTGTGCATTCGTTAATCACTTTTTCATGCTCTTTGTGATTTTCTAAATACTTAAAAATCCTTTCCACATCCGCCATGATGGGGGCATTGGAAGTGAGCAAACAAAAATCTAAATAAATTTTTGAAGTTTTTTCATTCAAATTTCCAGTGCTAACAAAACCATACTTTTTGCTTCGGTTGCCAACTTTCTTTTTGATGACACAAATTTTTGCATGCACTTTCATTTCTGGAATTCCCAACAAAACTTTGATGCCTTCTTCCTCTAAAATATTTTTCCAAAAAAGGTTGGCTTCCTCATCAAATCTGGCACGTAGTTCCAACATCACTGTTACTTGCTTACCATTTCGTGCTGCATTTATCAAAGCATTCATCACCTTTGAATTCGATGCTAAACGATATGCCGTAATTTGAATACTCTGCACATCCGCATCCATAGCGGCTTCGCGAAGCAAATCAATTACAGCATCAAACGAGTGATAAGGAAAACTCAACAACACATCTTTTTTCAACACCACATCAGTAACTCGAGGTGTATCCTTAAAAGCAGTATGAGTAATGATTTTACGCTCTGATTTTTGTTGAGGAAAAACATTGGGGAAATCCATAAAATCACGAAAGTTGTGAATTCTTCCGCCTGGAATTACATTGTCTTTCGAAATCAATTCTTGTCGCTTAAACAAATAGCCAAGTAATCGGGCATCCATTTCCTTATCATAAACCAAACGCACAGTTTTTCCTTTTCTTCGTTTCTTCAGTCCAGCTTCAATTTTTTGAATTAAACTGGTGTTTACATCATTATCTAAATCAATTTCTGCATCACGGGTTACTTTAAAAATCCAAGCATCAAATTGATCAAAGTCCATATGAGCAAAAATGTATTTCAAATTAAATCGAATTACATCTTCCAACAAAATAATTTGGGTTTGATTTGCTACAGAAGGCAGTATCACAAAGCGATTCATCACTCTTGTTGGAATTTCAATCACAGCAAATTTATGTTGATAGGCATTGGTAGCAGAAGACATTTGCACAGCCAAATAAATTGATTTATCCCTAAGATTTGGAAACTCGGGAATGCTTTCAATCATCAACGGAATAATGTTGCTGCGAACTTCTGCATCAAAATATTCTTTCACAAATTTTTGTTGCGTTGCATTTAATTGTTTTTCAGTTTTGATGAACATTGTTTCGCTTCATTTCTACAATAATTTCATTCCAAATTCTGTTAAATTCATTTTGCTGCAACAATACAATTTGATGAATTTCTTCCATGATGCGTTTTGGATTTTTTTCCATGTGCATCTTCAAATCTGCCTTTCGTCCAAACTCTAACATTCGTGAAATGGTAGCTACACGAACTCGAAAAAATTCATCTAAGTTATTGGAAAAAATTCCTAAGAACCGAATGCGTTCTTTTAGCGGAACGCTCTTGTCTGCTGCTTCTTGCAACACTCTGCCATTAAAAGACAACCAACTAATATCACGAACGATAAATCTTTTTTTCATTATTAAAATTGAAGTTGCAAAATTAAAATTACCAACTCGAAAAGAAAACGAATGGTGTTAACTTTGAAATAAAAAATTAGTGGTAATAAATTTCTACCAAAAATCTTTCGTCAATGGCATCTAAATAAAGCGCAGCATCGTGCGATATTTTTATGCTGCAACGCTGATTGCCAGCCAGCTCGGGTATTTTTCCTAAAATTTTTACAAACACTTCATTATCGTTCATCGGATTTTTTAATCGCACGATGGTACCCACCGAAAGTGTGTTGTGAAAAGCATAAAATCCCTTTTGATAATTGCCTAAAGTATCTGGAATCATGCCTAATGCAGTGCCTTTTTCTACTTCTTCTGGAGTTTCAGTCTTGTGAAATAATTTGTAGAATAATTTTTGTTGTGGCGAAATAGTTTTTGCTTTTGCTATTGTATCCACAATGTTTTTTTTCGCAGAATCAATTTTTGTTTTTACAGTCGGAATAGGTATTACCGAATCTTTTTTTACCACAATTTTCGGAGCAATTATTTTTTCTTCTTTTGCTTTCTTT
>CAIQHW010000449.1 GCA_903871715.1 uncultured bacterium | reverse complement strand
ATCATTCCATTTATTATTTTGCTTGGACTCATTGGTTGGAGTGAGTTTACAGACCAATCAACTTTTTGGCAAAAAAGAAAAAAGTGGTTAAAAAGTAGCTGGATTTTTTTCTGGAGCATCAACACCCTCTTATTGTTAGTAATTTCAACTGCTTACAGCAAGAGAAACCGAGTAGAAGCCATGACTTTTTTGGCTGAAAAAAATGATGTTACCAATTTAATTATTGATGATAAAAACCGAGAAGATTTTCAACTTTCGCCTCGATTTTATTTGCAAAAATGGGTGCAAGAATATGGCGTATCGCAACAAACCAATGTAGATGATTTGTGTAAAGCATTGCTTCAAATAGCTCCAAATCAACGTCCTAACTACATTGTATTTTATCAAACAGAAAATTTAGAAACCAGAAAAGCGATTTACGAAAAATATTTTCAGTTGCAATTTGCAACCATTGTGCAACCGAGCTTTATTGATGATGTAATGTTTCGCCTCAACCCAAACAATGTCAATTGCACCACCTACATTTATAAAATTGTGGGCGAAAAAAAGTAGGTAGCAAATATTACTCCACCAATTTTTTCTCTACACTTTTCATATACGCTAATGCCATTCTTATTTCACCGAACGAAAAATCATTGCCCAATTTATTTTTCACCCAACTTACTTCTTGCGAATTAGCTTCTTTTGAAGCAGCAATAATTTTATCCACTTTTTCCATACTCATCATTTTCTCAATTTCTATTTCGCCGCTTTCAATATAAATTGCCAAATGACCTTCAACAGTGCTTTGTGTAAGACTTCTTTGTTTTGCAATTGCATCTACACTCATACCCGATTTGTAAAAATTGTAAGTCTCTTTTTGTGTATCGCCTTTTTGTTTTTTCTTGTTTATTTTTTCTTTCAATTCCTTTTGAGATGAGTTTCTTTTAAAACTTTCACCTTTGTAAAAAATGGTTTCGTTGTATTGCAATTTCTCCAACTGCTCAATTTTATTCCACCACAAACTTTCAATTGTTACCAACTCTTTTAAATATTGTTTCACTTTTGGTTTGCCAAATAATTCGGCAATGTGTCCATTCAATGGTTTAATAAATTGTGTATGCAGCGTTTCACAATAATACGGAATAGCTCGTTGCAACAAATCGGTTAGCTTATTGAAATCATTTACCAACAAGGCTTCCTGCAATTTTGGAATAAATTTTTCGGAAGTATCTGCTAAACTTTTATTGGCAATGGCAATTAAATTTGCCATCGTTTCGGCTTTTTGTTTTTCAGGAATTTGCTTGGTTTCAATCATCATTTTCAATTCATCCACACTTTTATTTATTCGGTTCCAATTGAAAGTTTTTACCAAAAGCGTTTTTTGATATTCCTTCTTTTCAGCCTCCAGCATGGGTTGTAGCAGTTCTGTTTTCGTTTGCTTTTGTTCAAAAGCAATAATTCTTTCGTCGGTTGAAATAGCATTTGGCGAAATGGGCGATTGCAAAATCATGCCTTCTAAATTGGTGCAACGACTTAATGCTACATACACTTGACCAGGCGCAAACGATTGTCCAGCATCAATCACAGCCTTATCAAAAGTTAAGCCTTGGCTTTTATGAATCGTAATTGCCCAAGCTAATTTGATGGGAAAATGAGTGAAAGTGCCAATCACATCTTCTTCAATTTTATTGCTT
>CAIQHW010000448.1 GCA_903871715.1 uncultured bacterium | reverse complement strand
GTAAATAAAAATTCAAAAATTATTGTTCAAGGATTCACGGGTAAAGAAGGAAGTTTTCATGCCGAACAAATGATTGCGTATGGTACAAACGTGGTGGGTGGCGTAACGCCGGGCAAAGGTGGTACAACACATTTAGACCGTCCCGTTTTTAATACTGTGGCGGATGCCGTGAAAGCCACTGGTGCTAATGTGTCTATCATTTTTGTGCCGCCAGCATTTGCTGCTGATGGCATCATGGAAGCCGCAGATGCAGGCGTAGAGCTGATTGTGTGCATTACCGAAGGCATTCCTGTGCAAGACATGGTAAAAGCAAAATATTATTTGAAAGATAAAAAAGCAAGATTGATTGGACCAAATTGTCCGGGCGTAATCACTACCGATGAAGCTAAAGTGGGCATCATGCCTGGTTTTATTTTCAAAAAGGGAAGCATAGGCATAGTATCAAAAAGTGGTACATTAACTTATGAAGCTGCCGACCAAGTTGCTAAAGCAGGGCTTGGAGTTACTACTGCTATTGGTATTGGCGGCGACCCTATCATTGGCACGACTACAAAAGAAGCAGTTGAATTATTGATGAATGACCCCGAAACAAAAGGCATTGTGATGATTGGCGAAATTGGCGGAGGCATGGAAGCCGAAGCTGCAAGATGGATAAAATCAAATGGCACAAAGCCTGTAGTTGGCTTCATTGCTGGGCAAACCGCTCCTCCGGGCAGAAGAATGGGACATGCTGGCGCAATCGTTGGTGGTGCTGATGATACCGCAGCAGCAAAAATGAAAATCATGAGAGAATGCGGAATTACTGTCGTTGATAGCCCTGCGGACATTGGCAAAACAATGGCGAAGGTTTTAGGAAAATAATTTTCTTGAAAAAACATTTTACAAACGAGCAATAAATAAAAAATGTTGCTCGTTTTTTTATTGTCAATTTTTTTACAAAAGAAATCCGTTTTCATCCTTCAAATCGGTGTTATCTGCATTCTAAAAAATATTTTCGCCGTACTTTCGTTTTATATTTTGCAAATGAAATTTTTCTTCTTTTTACTTTTATTTTCAACTTTATCATTGCTCGTAAATGCCCAACGGGTGAGAGTTACAGGCGCATTGATGGAACAAGATACCGACATTGTAAAAAGCGATGCGCTGATAAATGTGGTGGGCAGTAGTGAAGAATTTTTTACCGATGCTGCTGGAAAATTTGTGTTGTACATCAACAAAAAAGATTCCGTAAAATTATTTGTGCAAGGTTATAAAACGTTGAAATTATTTCTAGGCGATTCGGCTTTGCGAAAAGAATATTTTGTGAAATTGAAACTGTCGCCAATCATGAATGTAATGGGCAAAGCGGTATTGATTCGTGGGGCAAAAAACATCAAACAAATTGAAGTAGATATTTCGCATTTGGGCGAAGTGCCTCCCGAATTGGTGAAGCCCGATATTGGCATGACGAGCATTATTAGTTTGCTTTACGACCAATTTAGCAAGCAAGGCAGAAACCGTGAAAAGCTCAAGGAGCAAATGTTTGAGAACAATCGCCGATTGGTGATGAATGAGCTTTACCGATTTTATAATTACAATGATATTATCAAATTGCCCGAAAGATATTTTGAAGATTTTACCAACTTTCATCACTTGCCAGTTGAGTTTTTTCAAAACAATACTTACTACGATATTTCAGTTACCATCAAAGCATACTACAAAAAATATGCAGCAGCCAAAGGGCTTTGGTAATCGGTAAGAAAAATTATTTTATTTTCACGGTTCAATTTTTTCAAAATAAAACCAATAGCATGAAATTACTACAAGGAAAAACAGCACTCATCACAGGCGGAAGCCGCGGCATTGGCGAAGCTATCGTCATGCAATTTGCCGAACAAGGCGCAAACATTGCGTTCACATATTTGTCGAGCGAAGAAAAAGCAAAAGGGTTGGAAGAAAAATTAAATGGCATGGGCATTAAAGCAAAAGGCTACAAAAGCAATGCTGCAGTGTTTGCCGAAGCCGAAGCATTAGTAAATGACGTGGTAAAAGAATTTGGCACTTTGGAAATTTGTGTGAATAATGCTGGCATCACACGAGATAATTTGATGTTGCGAATGAGCGAACAGCAATGGGATGAAGTCATCAACACAAATTTAAAATCTGTTTTCAATCTTACCAAACAAGTGATAAAACCGATGATGAAACAACGCATGGGCAGCATCATCAACATGACCTCGATTGTGGGCATGAGAGGCAATGCAGGGCAAGCAAACTATGCCGCATCAAAGGCTGGCATCATTGGTTTTACAAAATCCATCGCACAAGAATTGGGCAGCAGAAATATTCGTTGCAATGCTATTGCGCCAGGTTTTATCGAAACCGATATGACTAAAGCCCTTACTGGTAGCGGCACCGACGAGTGGTTTAAAAAAATACCAATGGGCAGATTTGGCAAACCCGAAGAAGTGGCAAACACTTGTGTTTACTTGGGCAGCGATTTGAGTAGCTATGTGAGTGGGCAAGTAATCAGCGTTTGCGGCGCAATGAACTGCTAAAATTATTTTTTGTGATTAAACTTTTTTGGCAAAAAAAAGTCTGATGACAAATCTTTCTTCTCAAAAAATTTATGAAAAAAAATCAATGGCGTGCAATTTCATTGTTGATAATTGCAAGTGTGGTAGTTGTGTTAAGTTGCACCAAACATCAAGCTGCACAATATGTTGGCACTTGCGACCCGAATGTAATTTACTTCAATAAAGATATTTTACCGTTGTTAAATTCTAACTGCGCCATGAGTGGTTGCCATGATGCAAAAGAAGCTGCTGCTGGTTATAACTTTACTTATTATTATGGTGTGATGAGTGCTGTTTCGGCTGGAAACCCTACTGGTAGCAAGTTGTACACTTCACTATTATCAAGCGATAGAAGAAGAATGCCCAAAAATGCAGAGCCACTTTCTTCTTCGCAAATGGAAATAATTTATAACTGGATTGCACAAGGCGCAAAAAACCAAACCTGCGATGATAATGGTTCTTGCGACACATCAAACATAAAATACAGCACCACCATTTCAACCATCATTGCAAACAATTGCGCTGGATGCCACAGCAATAGCGGCGCACAGCAGAGTGGCGGCGGAGTTATTTTAACTGATTACAATAATCTTATTGCACAAGTAGCGAATGGAAAATTAATGGGAGATATTAATTTTGCAAGTGGACACAATCCAATGCCAAAAAACGGCAGCCAGCTTAGCTCTTGCGATCGCAATAAAATTCAACAGTGGATTAATCGAAATTATCCTAACAATTAATTCGTTTCATTTTTTTTGATTTCTTAATTTTACCATCACAACTTTTTTATGAAAAAAAGCAGATGGTTAATTTTATTTTTTTTCGCAGCAAGCAGTTTGCTCATTTATTCTTCGTGTCATAAAGAAGGGCAAAATGTTACTGCTGTTAGTGCAAATGGCGGCACAACAAGCCATTACAACGGTGCCGATTGCATGAGTTGTCACAAAAAAGGTGGCAAAGGTGCTGGCGGTGGTTGGTTTGTTGTAGCTGGAAGTATTTATCAGCCTGACCAAATTACACCCAATCCAAACGCAACTATTTATTTATACACTGCTCAAAATGGCTTTGGCACTTTGGTTGCCACCATTCAAGCAGATGCGTTGGGCAATTTTTTTTCAACCAGTTCAATTGATTTTGGAAATGGTTTATATCCTGCTGTGCTAACTTCGGCAGGCACAATTCACTACATGAATTCATTTACAGTAGTGGGCGATTGCAATGGCTGTCATACCAGCGGAAGCCAAGCTGGAAGAGTATTTGGCAATTAAAATTAAAAACAAAAATGATGATTCAAATTGACGATAAATTAATTAGCGAAGAATTGGTGAGCGAAAAATTCGTTTGCGATTTAGGAAAATGCAAAGGTGAATGCTGCGTTGCTGGCGATATTGGCGCACCGCTTGACAAAGAAGAAACAAAAATTTTAGAACAACTTTATCCAAAAGTAAAAAGTTATTTAACGCCCGAAGGTATTGAGGCTATTGAGGCGCAAGGCACTTGGGTAAAAAATGAAGAAGATGAGTATGCCACACCCATGATTGGAAATGGTGGTGCATGTGCTTACACAATTTTTGAAAATACTATTGCAAAATGCGGCATCGAAAAAGCTTGGTTAGAAAAAAAAGTGGACTGGAAAAAGCCCATCAGTTGTCATTTGTATCCTATCCGAATTTCAAAAGATAAGTATTTCGAGAAACTAAATTATCATCGTTGGGATGTTTGCAGTGCAGCTTGTAGCAATGGTTCTAAGCTGAAAGTACCAGTGTATCAATTTTTAAAAGATGCGCTGATTAGAAAATATGGCACCGAATTTTATCTGCAATTAGATGCCACAGCCAAACATATTTCTGCTGAAAAAAAATAAAGCGTACTATTCAATTTCAATATCGTAATGGCTCAAAAGCCCTGTGATGGCTGGCAACGAGAACTTTGCTTTTTTAATTTTGATTAAATCTAAGTTGATAGAATAATTAAACGAAGTTCTAAAATCGGCTTTTTCGATGTTGGTGTTTGCAAATTTTGTATTCGCTAAATCGCAATTGTTAAACTGCGAATTATTCAAATCACATTCGGTAAAATCTACTTCGTGCAGTTGCGAATTTGCAAATTTTGTTTTGCAAATTTTTCTTTTGTAAAATGAGGAATGATTGAGATTACAATTGTTGAAGCTGACTGTTAAGCCATATTCATTGCAGCTTTCAAAGGACATGCCCAACATTTTGCATTCGCTAAATTTTACATCGCGAAAAATAGTGTTGGCAATTTTTACCAAACTTAAATTGCAGTTGATGAATTGACAATCATAAAATTTGATGTCTTTTAAATCGCCATTTTCAAAGTTGCAGTTTTTGAAAATGCAATTTTCATATTCGCCTTTGGGCAGCGAATTTATTTTTTCAAAAGTTTTTTCCGATTCGTAAATGTGTTCCATTTTAGTTTTGAAAAATTATTGTAGAGCTATTTATTTTGCTGCGTTTGCGGCAGGGATTGAAGTGGAAATCTTTTTTTGCCTTTAACCAAGTTTTGTGTTTTGATAAAACTAAAAAGGCAAAAAAGATTGAAACGAAAAGCCCGAAAGCCGCCCAAAAAATTAATTTAGTTGCACTTTTTTATCGGATGGCAAAGTGATGGGCATGTCTGGTATTTTTGCAATTACACCATAACCACCCAACACATTTCGGAGTTGATGAACGCCATGTTTTTTTAAGATGGAAGCCGCAATGACGCTGCGGTAGCCACCTGCGCAATGCACGTACAAATTTTTATTGTCGGGAATGGTGGCAATGTTTTTTTCTAAATCTGCCAGCGAAAAATTTTCGGCTACATCAATATGTCCGTCTTCAAATTCGCTGGGTTTGCGTACATCAATCACCGCCATTTTATTTTCATCAAATTGCAAATCAATTCGCAATTCATCAGCTTCGATGTTAATTATCATGTCGATTTTTTTGCCAGTGTTTTTCCAACTTTCAAATCCGCCTTGCAAAAATCCTTTCACATTATCTAAGCCCACACGGCTCAAGCGCATGATGCTTTCATTTTCTTTTCCAATTTCGGTTACCAAAATAATAGGTTTGTTGTAAGGCAACAATGTGCCAGCCCACTCGGCAAACCTACCATCTAAGCCAATAAAAATTGATTGCGGTATAAATCCTTCTACAAAAGTTTGCGTATTTCGAGTATCTAAAATCACAACATCTGTTTTTGCAATGGCTTCAAACTCGTCTACCGATAAGGCTTTCACCGATTTCATCACCTCATCCAACAACAAATGATTTTGCTGATTTAATTTTGCATTGATAGGAAAATAAATGGGTGGAGCATTTAAACCAGTGGTTACGTCTTTTATAAAATCGCTTTTGCTGGTGTGTCGCAAAGCGTAGTTATTTATTCGTTGATTGCCAATGGTGCTAAATGTTTCTTTGCCCAAAGCCTTGCCACAGGCTGAACCTGGACCATGTGCAGGATAAACAGTAACATCATCAGGCAATGTTTTTATTTTGGTTTGCAACGAATCGAACAACATGCCAGCCAATTCTTCTTTGGTTAAATTGCCGCTAAATAAATCGGGTCTGCCCACATCACCCACAAATAAAGTGTCGCCAGTAAACACCGCATTTGGTTTTTCATTTTCATCCAAAAGCAGATAGCAAGTGGATTCCAGCGTGTGCCCAGGTGTGTGCAACACTTTGATTTTTATTTTTCCCAATTTTATTTCTTCGCCATCAATGGCTTTATGTATAGAAAAAATTGGTTCGGCATGCGGTCCATAAACGATTGGTGCATGAGTTAGTTTTGCCAATTCTAAATGTCCGCTAACAAAATCGGCATGAAAATGAGTTTCAAAAATGTATTCAATATTTGCATTTCGCTGTTTTGCTAATTGCAAATATTTTTCTGTATCCCTTAATGGGTCTATAATTGCGGCTTGACCATCTGACTCAATGTAATAAGACGCTTCGCTGATGCAGTTGGTATAAATTTGTTCAACGTACATGATTAATTTTTTTTGCAAAGTTAATTCAAATGAAATAAAGTTGCCGTTTTGAAAATAAAAAACCCCGAAACAAACAAATTGTTTCGGGGTTCTAAAAAAATCATTTTTGCTTATTTCACAAATTGAGAAACCAATTTAGAAATGTGAGCCAAATGTTCTTTGTTCACAGAATAATGAATAAATTTTCCATCACGGTGTGTGTTTACAATTTTTGCATCGCGAAGAATTGCCAAATGTTGCGAAGCAACAGATTGCTCAATTTTTAGCTTTACATAAATTTCTGTAACAGTGATTTGTTTTGTTTCATCAATCACTTTCATGATTTGATAACGCAACTTGTGATTAATTGCTCGAAGCGCATTCACAGCCACTTTCAACTCGCCTGCGTTAATTTTAATGTCAGGATGACCGCCATGAGGAAATTCAATGTCGGATACTTTTGCTTGTAATTCTTGCATGTTAAAATTGTTTTTTGTTATTAGAAAGATTGCAATACAAATATAGGGATAAAAAAATAATAGCAAAGCAAAATTGTTAATTAGGTTTTAAGATTTGAAACTAATTTTCTAAAAAAATCATTTCTCCATTTTCCAATTCTACGATTTAGCTTTGCAAAAAAAGTATGAACACTCAAAATTCTATGCACAAATTTGTTGGCTATTGGTTGCTCACTGGAGCAGTAATGATTATGGTGCAAGTAATTTTAGGAGGCATTACAAGGCTTACTGGTAGCGGGCTTTCGATAACCGAGTGGAATGCGCTAATGGGTTGGATGCCACCAATGAACGAAGCCGATTGGCAAATTTTATTTGAAAAATATAAAGCCTCATCGCAATTTCATTTGCTAAATAGCAACATGAATTTGAGCCAATTTAAACACATTTTTTTCTGGGAATATTTTCATCGGTTGTGGGCTCGTGGCATTGGCGCAGTGTTTATGATTGCTTTTGTTTTTTTTATTTTCAAAAAAATGTTGAGCAAAAATTTGATTCCACATTTGCTCGTGTTGTTTGTGCTGGGTGGCGTTCAAGGCTTTATTGGCTGGGCAATGGTAAGCACTGGATTGAAAGACCGAGCTTGGGTTACACCATTTAGCCTTACCACACATTTGTTGATGGCAACCATCACTTTTGCTTATTTAATTTGGATTTACAGTTCGTTGTTTCTACAAAAAAAAACGATAAAAATTTCGTCAACAAAAATTTTACTCCTCAATTTTTTAGTGATTTTATGCACGTTTCAAATTGCGCTGGGCGGCTTGATGGCAGGTACTCATGCGGCTTTGCACTTTCCTACTTTTCCAACGATGAATGGGAATTATTTTCCAGAAAATATTTACAACATCCAAATTTCGATGAAAGAAAATTTTTTAGAAAACATCACTTTCATTCAATTTATGCATCGCAACACGGCTTATTTTTTAAGCATTTTGATTTTAATTTTTTGGTGGAAAAATAAAAATGAATTGCAAATGCGAAGTTTTAAATTATTGCCTGCGATGCTTGTAATGCAAGTGCTGTTGGGCATTACAACCATTTTATTGTCAACAGAAAAGGTGCCGATTTTTTGGGGAGTGGCACATCAATCGGGTGCATTAATTTTATTGACTTTACTTTTGCTCACCCGATTTGGTGTGAAAAAAGTGAGGGTTTAGAAATAGAGGTTCTATACAATTTTATTTTCCAAAGCCTTCACAACGGCTTCAGTAGCAGAATGTACGTGCAGCTTGTCGTAAATATTTTTACAGTGCGAATTCACGGTGTTCCAAGTAATGTGGCAAACTTCTCCAATCATTTTATAGCTCATGCCTTTTACTAAATGCGATAAAATTTCTTTCTCTCTTTCAGTTAATCCAAATTCTTCATTCTTTTTTTCAGAAGGGATGGTTTGAAAAAACTCTAACACTTTTTTTGCTACAGACGCTGTCATTGGCGCACCGCCTTCCATTACATCCCTCACCCCTTCCATCAATTTTAGTGGCGAAGTTTTTTTTAAAAAATAGCCATGTGCACCTAATCTGATGGCGTCAAATATTTTTTCTTCGTCTTCAAAAACAGTTTGCATAATGATCATCACATGCGGTGCAATCTTGCGAATGAGCTTCAAACCTTCAATACCATTCACTTTGGGCATATCAATATCCATCAAAACCACATCAGGTTTTAGCAAATTAATATTGCTTGCCACTTCCGAACAGTTTTCAAAACTGCCCACACATTTCATGCCCTGCGATTGATTGATGAGCATTTCTAAGCCTTCTAATCTGCCGCGATTATCGTCGTAAACTATTACTTTAATCATGCTCAAAATTAATTTTGAAAACCAGTTTTAAAATCCCTAATCATAGGCATAGCAGTTGTTAGTATACACTTGGCTGCTTTAAGTGAAAACAATTTGCATTTTAGTGGATTGGAAAAACTAAAGTTTTTGATGTGCCTTTACCAATTTCGGACGTAATGGAAAACTTGCCTTTCAATTCATCGGCTCGTTTTTTCATGTTCAACAATCCATTTCCGTTTTTTACCTTTGCAATGTCAAACCCTTTGCCATCATCGCTTATCGTCATTTCAATAAAATTATTTTGTAAAATTATTTTCAAAAAAACATGTTTACAATCGGCATATTTTGCCGTGTTGTTAACGGCTTCTTTGAATAAAAGGTAGAAATTTTTTCGCTGTGCCATGTTTAGTTTTTGATGATTTAATTGCTCATCAATGTCAACATGCAGTGTAATATTTTTTGCTTCAAAAATTTCGGAAGCCATCGAGCGCATTCGCGAAGCAATGTTTTCAAAAGCATCATTTTTGGCGTTTATCATCCACACAATATCACTCATAGCTTCTTGCGAAATATTGGTGTATTGTTCAATTTTGTTCAACACGGGTAAAATAGAATGGTTGTTTTCTTTTGCTGCATTTTCTTTTGCCACTTCGTTGAACAGTGCAATACTGCTCAAGTTGGAGCCAATTTCATCGTGTAAATCTTTAGCAATATTGTTGCGGATATTTTGTAATTGAATAGTTTGTTGTAAGCGAAATCGAAAAAACAATAGTACCAATAAGCCGATAAAAATGGCTGCCACAATGGTAAACCACCATGTTTTCCACCAGGGTGTGGCAATGGTAAAATCAACGCTGGTGCCAGCTTCGTTCCAAACACCATAGTTGTTGCAGGCTTTCACCCGAAATACATAATTACCTGATGGCAAATTGGAATAATCAACACGGTGTTGTTTGCCGCAAAAATGCCAGATTTTATCTACTCCTTCAAGCAAATAAGCAAATTGATTTTCATTGTTTTGAAAATAGCTCAATGCGGAAAATTGAAATGAGATATTGTGTTCGTTATAACCTAGTTTTACGGTTTTTTCTTGTATGGGCATTTGTTTTTCATTTACTAAAAAACTGGTAAAAACTACTGGTGGTATATCTTTAGAAATGTTGGAAATAGCTGGATTGAAGATGCTGATGCCATTGATGCCCCCCAAAACAAAGGTGCTATCATTAGAAGCTAAGGCGGCGTTTGTGTTAAATTCAAAATTTTGAATACCATCTCTTAAAGTAAAATTTGTACATCGCTTCGTGTGTAAGTTAAAACAACCAATACCTTTATTGGTACCTAACCACAAATTGTTAGACCTATCGTGCAAAATGCTATAGATGTAGTTTTCTGGCAAGCCATCTTCGGTGGTGTAGTGGATAAATTTTTGAGTGGCTTCATCAAATTCATTTAAACCACCACCATTGGTGCCTATCCAAATTTTTCCATCAGAGGCTTCAAAAAAGCATCGTGTATTGGTTTCGCTAATTCCATCTTTTGACGAGCCATTGCTAAAATATCTTTTAAAAGAATTATTGGCGTAATTAAAAATGAAAAAGCCATTTTCAGAAGCTATTAAAATTTCACCTTTTTTATTTTCGATGATGGAAAAAATGGTGTTAAATTTTATTTCTTCTTTGTTGCTTGGTAGCGTTAATTTTTCAAAATGATATGTTTTATTGTCGAATATGTTTTTCAAAGCCGTTCTATAAATAATATTATTGCTAGTGCCTAGCCACAATTTTTTTTTCGAATCAATAAAAATTGATTTTACAGTATTGCTTTCATTTTTTGTAAATGGATTGACGTGAATAATTTTCCCGTTTTTCTTCATAAAAATAAATACACCATCGGTGTGGCGCTGAGACAACCAGCAGTTTCCATCAGCATCTACCATTATTTTATTGGTGGCAAATGTTTTCAAATTAAGTGTTTTGTTGTTGCCAAAAGGTGCTGGTAAATTTTCAAATTGATGTGTTATTTTATTGAATAAAAACACTCCAGAAATAGCACCTACTATGTAGTGTAGAGCATCCCAATCAGCAATACTGCGAATGTTGTTGCTCCATTCGTTTAATTCAGGCTCGTTGTTTTCAAATGGATGATAAGAATGAAATGTATTGTTTAGCAATTCAACTTTAGCTAATCCAATGCCATGTGCGGCTACCCATATTACATCTCCATCGTCAAACATGCAGCCTACATTGGCTTTGGCAGAAAATTGTTGGGTATTTACAGCAACTGAATATTTGGAAACTGAATTTTTGTTAAGGTCAACATTATAAAAATTGTTGCCACCACCAACCCATACTTTATTACCAATAGAGCATGAATAAGCACCCATTTCAGGGCTGTTCAGTTTTTTTGTTGGTTCTAAATTGATGTTGTTTTCTTCACCAGTTTGTAAATTTATTTTCACCAAGTTATTTTCTGAAAAGCCTACCAACAGGCAGTTTACCAAGCTTTTGTACACAAATTTGCAACTGCTCAAGTTGTTTTTAACCATTGGTAAACTGAATTTCCTGACAAAGATATTTTTTTCATTATTTAATTCATACAAGCCATCGCGGCTAAGCAACCAAGTTTTATGGTCATACTGAAACAGTTTTAAAATGTAGCCGTAGCTTTTAAATGTTGCAGTATCTGGCCGATTGATTTGAATGAGTTTGGTTTTATTTTTAGATGGCTCGAATCCAATAATTTGATGGCCGTTGCTCAACAAAAGTTTACCGTTATCAAAATTAGCAAGGTAATATGCATCTACTGTTATAAAAGGGGGAAGGGTAAACTTTTCTACTTTAAACGTTCTTTCATGAATTAGTAATAGCTCGTTATTTTTCAATATCCATGTGCCATTAGTATCGGAATTAATAAAACTGGCTTCTCTATTATTATCCAATTCGATTATTTTTTTGAAACTTTGTGTGGATGAATTGTAGTGGCTTATACCCATCGTATGTTTTACAAAAAGATTTCCTCTTTTATCTACCCAAATATTGCTTACATAATTGGATGGAATAGAGTTGCTATCTAAAGGGTTATGGCGAAATAATTTAAAATTGTAGCCATCAAATCGCATCAACCCATTTTCAGAAACCAACCACAAAAACCCTGTACTGTCTTTTGTAATTTGAATTATCACAGCTGTAGATAAGCCATTATCTTGAGTATAATAAGTAAATTCAAAATGATGTTGTTGCGCTTTTGCTACCCTTACGGAAATAAATAATAACAAAAAGAGAGTAATTTTTTTTAGCCAATTCATGTTCTATTTTTTAATAACATCCACTGCTTGAAAAGTAGCTAAAATAGTTGTATTGCTGTTTATCAAATTTAACTTATTACCACTAATAAAGTATGCCTTGCTTTGTTTTAAAACATCTATTAAATTTTTTTCAATATTCATTTTTTCGCAAGCCATTTTGGTTTGGCTGATGTGGCTAAATTCTATTTGAGTGTTCATTACTTTGCACACGCCCCAAATTTGATTGCAGATCCCAAAACCTTTAAAAGTATTGCCAATAGACAATTTTAACTTTATTGGTTTTTCAGAATTTATTTCTATTGGTTGATTGTTGATGTTAGTTAAATACCATGTTGTGGCAATTAATGGAACTGTAGGTTCTTCAATCTTTATGATACTGTCTTTTTTTAAAACAATACAACCATTAATTAAAAAGGCAATTACCAAAACTGAAAATATTTTTTTCATGGTTATCATAATTTTCAATTTCAAAATTGAAGATTATTTTTTGAATAAAAACAAAACAGACTCAAT
>CAIQHW010000447.1 GCA_903871715.1 uncultured bacterium | reverse complement strand
TCGTAATGATGAAAATTTAATAATAAGTCAATTACATCTTGCGTTTCTTAAATTTCATAATAAAGTATTTGTCGAAACTAAAGCAACAAACCCTACACTTACGATTTCTCAATTAATTACAAAAACTAAACAGACAGTTGTTTGGCATTATCAATGGTTAATCGTTCATGATTTTTTAGCAGACCTTTGTGGAAAATTTTTTACTAGAATTATCAATTCTACGGGTAGTTTATCAATTCATCCCAATATTCAGTCCATGTATCCAAATTTACCAATTGAATTTACTGGAGCTGTTTATCGCTTTGGTCATTCTATGGTTCGTGATGCTTATTATGTTAACGCTGCTTTTGATGTGTTTCCTATTTTTTCACCCTCATTACCTCCTCCTCTTGTATCGATTCCAGATTTAAGAGGTTCAAGACCAATACCTGCAAGCCAAACCATCGATTGGAGTATGTTTTTTCCAATGCCTTTTCATAAAGGATTTCAAGTGGCTGAAAATTTTGACAATTTTATTACCGAATCTCTTTATAATTTACCAATCCCTGAAGTTGTGTCTGGTATGACTAATATATTACCTCTTCGTAATTTAATGAGAGGTGCATTTACCTACCAATTACCTTCAGGACAAGATTTATCAACTGCCATGGGAATACCACCCAATGAAATTTTAAAAGCCAGTAATGGAAACATGGTATTCCAAACACTAAATCCCTTGGTAACGGCAACAGATATCAATCATTTAACTACTGTTTTTGGGGAACAAACTCCTCTATTTTACTATATTCTTAAAGACAATCATGTCAATGGTAACGGGCAACATTTAGGTTCCTTGGCATCGAAATTAATTGGAGATACGTTCATGTGTTTACTGAAAAATGATTCCAATTCTTTCTTGAATAACGGTTTTACACCGTCTGTTGGAAATTTTGGTTGTATTATAAATGGTGTATATCGTTTTGCCGAATTTTTTACTTATGCTATAAATCTTCCTTTTTTTACAACGTCTGATATTATACCCACAAGTCAAACTAATTTTTTTGACCCTTTTGAAAATAATGTTAGTAAAGTTGCACTAGTCGCACATCCATTGGTCCCATCTTTGGGTGTTCCAGGAGCAGTGTTAGATATTGTAGTTACTAGTTATCCTGGAAGAACCGTGCATACTTATGATCCAACAATAGCATTACCTCCTAATACTACACAAGCAGAGATTAATCAAGTGGCAACAAATGCTGTAAAATTTCAAGTGGATGCAACATTGGCGGTTGTTCGCTTTATTAATAATAAAACTATTGTAGGAATTGCTCAAAATTTGATTGTTCCATTGGCACCTCCTGCACCCGTTGCTTCCGTATTTCCACCCGCCGTTTTACCACCACCAGAACCATTACCTACAATCACTTTAACTCCAGACCAACAAAGAGCAAATGCAATTTTTCTAGAAACCGACAATGCACAATTCATGTTAAAACCAACCGCTATTTTAGACGTAACCCG
>CAIQHW010000446.1 GCA_903871715.1 uncultured bacterium | reverse complement strand
GTTTAAAAAATATTGTTGAAAATGTTTTTAGTAGCCTTTCAATTTGATTTCAGTTGGTTATCAAATTTGTTTCAGTTGCCTTTCATCATCGTTCAGTTCAATTTCATGTTGCGTCAGTAGCCTTGCATCATCGCTCTGTTCAATTTTATCATGCTTCAGTAGCCTTGCATCATCGCTCTGTTCAATTTTATCATGCTTCAGTAGCCTTGCATCATCGTTCAGTTGTCTTGTATACTGCTTCAGTTGACTTATATCATCGTTCAGTTGGTTTGTATGGTGCTTCAGTTGCCTTGTATCATGGCTCGGTTCAATTTTATGGTGCTTTAGTTGCCTTTGAGCAGGGTTAATTTGGCTTATAGATGGATTTATCATGGGTTTAAGTTTGTTTTTTGAATCAGGCAGTGCCGAAGCGAAGCTTCGACACAACTGCTAAATAGCTTTGCTTTTACTGTAAATTAATTTTCATGCTGGATAATTACTTTTTTATAGTTTTTTTCGTTAGTTGCTACATTAGTGATACGCAAAATATAGATACCATTTGTAAATGTAGTAGTATTCATTATGGCATTGTTGCTGCTTATCATAACTGTATTTATTACCTTGCCTTGTATATCACAACATTCTATTTGATAAGTAGCTACATTATCAGAAGGTAGAATGATATTGATATTGTTGTTAGCAGGATTTGGGTAGATTGATAATGATGGATTATTAATTAAAAGGTTAGAAATGCCCACATCCCCCACTTTAACTTTTACAGTATCATAACTCACAAAACCACATAAATCCATCTTCACCACATAGCTGGTTGTAGTAGTGGGGTGTACTTGTATTTCGCTGCTGTTGGCTAATAGGTTGCCTTGTATATCGTACCACTGCACGGGCAAGCCTTCGATGCTTTTGCCTAATAAAACACTATCACCTACGGCTATGGTGGTATCGTTGCCAGCGTTTATTTTGCTGTTGCTTTCGATGACGGAAACATCATCGAAATAGTAAAATGCAGGAATGCCCGAAAAGGTATTAATGGTTACAATGGCTGTGTCGGTTAAACTATCCGTGGTAAAGTTGCCTAAAGTTAAATAGCTTTCATTGCCTGTGGCTGTAAATGAACCTTGTATTTGCATCCAATTGAGTGTATCTTTCATAATTACATGAATGGGGCTTTCTACTTGCGGTGTTTTAATTACCCACGATTCATTTAATGCTTGAATACTACCATCATCTAAATAAGCTCCAATATGGTCGCAAGCATAGATAGCAGATTCGCAAAGCGAAATATAAAAAGTAGTGCAATATTGCTTACCTATTGTTAATGCGTTTTTTAGTTTTACTTGAAAATATTCTCGACCATGAAAATAGGGTTCATACACATATTGACAGCTATAAGCTGTGCCCGATTTAGCAAATTGATAACCTTGTGCATTAAATGGTACACCGCAATAAGAGACACTTGCGCATTTAGCGTAATATCCCCCCCCCCCTCCAATACCTACCCCTCCTCCTGCCATTAAAGTATCCCAAGGATTTGCTAAATAAATATCATTATCGCCAAAAGGGCAGGTATCGTTTTGTTCAAAACTTGAATTAGGTACATAATTAAATGTTTGTGCATCGCTATTAAGATTTAATAGCAGGCAAAAAACGCTGAATAATAAGATTGTTTTTTTCATGTTGTCAGTTATTTCTTTGTTTACGAGTTATTGTTTTTCATTTGTTTATTTATGCTCGTCTGGTTGTTTAATGGGTTGCACCCAACGTTATCGGGGCGTAATGTTGCAGCGGTTTAGTGTTCCGTCCGCTGTTGCACGAAAACAAAAGTAGCCGAAACAATTGAACTTTCAAATTGCTCGTCAAGCCGCTGTAATATTAGCCTCGTGTTGAGTACAATCGAATTTTTACTTTTTTGCTGATTAGCTTTAAAAAGGAAATGATGAAAGCAAAAGAGCAATTGATATAATAGGTGCTAATAACCATAGTAGCCAAAAAGGAGCAAAGGGTTGCACAGGGTTCTACTAATTAAATTTTCTACAAACTTAAAAACAACCGCTTCTATGGTTCTGAAAGCCTTATGTTGGGCATGTTTAAGCAAATGGATAAAATTAATTGTTGCAATTATTCTACCTTTGCACGTGTGGAGTAAAAGCGATTCTATAACTGTTTTAAATAAAAAAAGGAGATTAATTACAAAATAAACTTGCCCGAGTGGTGAAATTGGCAGACACACTGTGTTCAGGTCGCAGCAAACGAAAGTTTGTGAAGGTTCGAATCCTTTCTCGGGCACCAATTATTTGTGGATAGAAATTAATTTTAGCCCTGAAATTTTCTTCTTCAATAGAAGATTAATTTTCATTGTCTTTTTTAATGCAATAAAATCATTTCCGCTACTTTTGTAAAAATATTTTTTCTACAAATTGGCTGAAAGCCTTTAACCATATACATTCTATGAAAATAAATCCACCCATTGCTGTCAGCAAAATTGCGGAAATGATTGCTGCCAAAATAATTGGCAACGAAAAAAATATGCTTTGTGGCATCAACGAAATTCACATGGTGGAGCCGGGCGATTTAAGTTTTGTTGACCATCCTAAATATTACGACAAGTCGCTCCATTCGGCAGCCACTATCATTCTCATAAACAAAGAAGTGGAATGCCCTACTGGCAAAACTTTATTAATCAGCGATGACCCATTTCGCGATTATGTGTATTTAGTAAAACAATTTCGACCATTTGAAAAAGCCACACAACACATTTCACCATCAGCCACCATTGGCGAAGGCACTCAATTACAGCCGGGTGTGTTTGTAGGCAATCATGTAAAGATTGGTAAGCATTGTTTGATCCATGCCAATGTGAGCATTTATGATTTTTGCGAAATTGGCGACCATGTTACCATTCACAGTGGAACGGTGATTGGCGGCGATGCGTTTTATTACAAAAAGAGAACTTCACCAAAAACATTCTACGATAAAATGGAATCATGCGGCAGAGTGATTATTCATGATCATGTAGAGATTGGCGCTGGCTGCACGATTGACCAAGGTGTGTCGGGCGATACTGTGATTGGCTGGGGAACAAAAATTGATAATCAAGTTCACATTGGGCATGATACAGTTGTTGGAAAAAATTGTTTGTTTGCAGCACAAGTAGGCATTGCAGGTGTTACCAAAATTGAAGATGGCGTAATTCTTTGGGGACAAGTGGGTGTAAATAAAGATTTAGTAATTGGTGAAAATGCCATCGTGTATGCACAAAGTGGCGTTGCTAAAAGCATTGAAGGTAACAAAACTTATTTTGGTTCGCCTGTGCAAGAAGCTCGTGAGAAAATGAAAGAGTTGGCAGCAGTGAAACAATTGGTGTCGAAAAAATAATTGCTTTCCAACAGCATTTTCTAAAAATAATAAGCATTAGTAGTTTTTCTTTTCTTCAATTCCATATCGTTTAGAATATTGGCTTTGGCATTGATTTGCACGGCATAAAATCTGCCAGGGGCAATTTCGATGCGCATTTGCCAACAATGTAAATCGCGAAGAATAATTAAATCGGAATATGGAATGTTTTTCAACCGAAAATCATAACCGCTATTAAAGGAAATATTCCATTTTGGTGTTAAGCTATAAGTCAATTGCCAGTTTACCGATTGCGTATAAATAATTGTGTCATGAAAATTGATGGTAGTTGGGGTAATACTCAACATATAATTTGCCGAAAGCGTAAATGGCACATGCCACTTATTAAAATCAATAGTAGTAAGGCTTTTAGAGTTATTGTTGTTGCTATTTTGACCATTAAAACTATTGTTAAGCGCATTGGTAGTGCTTAAAGGATTGCTAGTGCTGCCTTTGGTGGCTTTTGCAAAATTGATGATGCTTTGTGTGCTGGCAAAATTGCTACCAATAGAGATATTGGCTCGGCTAATTTTTCCAATGCTACCATTTTCAAAAGCATATTTGTTGATGTCTTTGCCCGATGAATTGTGCAAATAGGGATCAACAGTCATGCTAAAATTTACGTTTATTTTTTGATGATAAAACGAAGTGGAAGTGCTAATATTAATGGGCGAAAGGCGCATCGAATCGGCTGCAAAATTATAGAAGGTGCTAAAAGTTAAACTTCGCAATAGAGTTATTTTTCGGGTGTGATTAGCCATCGTATCTTTTCTGTCAAACACTTTCATTTCTAAATCGTTGGTTAGCGAAATGCCCATGCCTGCATACTTGCCAGGCGATGGAGGACCACCAACAATGCTTTGTTCAAAAATAGAATATGGGGTATTATTATTTGCCTGTGGTGATGGTTTGTAATAACCCCAAAATGCTTTACCAAAATCTGGATGATATTGTGCACTAACGTTTGGCGTAATCACATGGCGGATGGCTCGTATCTTGCCATGCTTAAATGTTTTCATGCCAAATATTTTTGTAGTTAAAGAAATGTTGGCAGCAAAATCTCGTTCGGTTTTAATGCCATATACTTTGTTGTGTGATAATACATTCGTGCTGGTATCAAAGCTTTGTTGCGAAGTGTAGCCAAACCATCGTTCGTTATAATTTAGCGAAGGTGCCATGGTAAAATATTTTAGCACTCGAAAATTGGTAGTGATGGGAATGCTATGGCTGATGCCGTTTTTAAAGTCTTTAAATTTTACACCACCCAGCAACGTATCTTTTGTAGAAAGCTGATTCATTTCATTCATCGAATAAGTGAAGCCAATATTTTCGTACCATTTTTTATCGCCCACTACATTTTTTCGGGCAAAAGGTGTGATGCGATTGATGTTGAAGTTTATGGTGGGCACATTAAAAGTCATGTCGTGCGAATAAGTATTTTGGTTGTGATTCGCATTCACCGTTAAATTAAAAGGCAGGTTTGGAAAGATGCGCTGGTAGCTAATTGATGACGAATAAGTGTTTTGCAAAAACTCGGTAGCATCATACACATTGTTGCGATTATATCTTGATGTGCCAGCATCTACACTGGCGGTAAATAAATTGTAAGGGTTCGATTTTGGGTCTTTTTGATGATGCCAAGTGATGTGAAAATCTTTCAAAATCTTAAATCCACTTTCCTGTGGGTCGCCCAATCGAGTGCTACTATAAGCAAGGTAAAAATTGCCATTGAATTTGTATTTGTAATTGTATGCCGAAGTGGCTTTCAACAAATAACTTCCACGAGAAAATAAATCGCCTTGCAAAGCCAAATCGTGATGTTGCCCCAAGCCTAAATAATAGCCGCCATTTTGCAAGCCTAATCCTTTGTTGGCATCATTAATAAATTGTGGAATCATTAATCCACTTGCCTGCCCTTTCTTAATTGGAAAAATGGCGAAGGGCACAAAAAGCGGTGTGGGCACATCTTCTATAATCATTTGTGCTGGACCAGTGATAATTAATTTATCGGGTATCACTTTTATTCTTCTTGCTCTAAAACCAAAATGTGGATGTTCATTGTTGCAAGTGGTAAACAACGATTCATAACCCAAATATTCTTTTTCAGCCGATTTGCGAATTACATTGCTATGAATAAATCCTTCACTTTCGCTCGTTACTAAATCGTAGATTTTTCCTTTTTGCGTTTCATAATTATACACCATACGCTTCGATTCATAAGTTTTGCCACCTTCTTGAAACACAGGGCTGCCAAGAGTTTTGTGGCTTACACTATCCGTTTTTCCTTTTGCCCTCATCAAATGATTAGTCCAATCTACCTCAATTTGATTGGCTTTTAAATCCAAATCTTTATAACCAATAGTAGCATCACCAAGTAATAAAACAGTATTGGTTTTGGTATCAAAAATCAACGAATCTTTTGCCGTGTAATGAATGGCAGAATCGGGCGCATCTTTTGAAATCAAAATCGAATCGGCATTAAAATGTTTTGCTACAATCAATGAATCGCTTTTTAATGAATCGGCTGCAAATACGCTATCCACATGCATTGTAGCTGTTTTACTTTTTATAATCATCGAATCAACCACCATTGTTTTTTGCTGCGCCGATGCCAACCGAACAGTAAACAATAGTAGTGTGGAAACTAAAATGGTGAATATGATGCTAAAGCGTTTCAATAAATAATTGTTACCAATACCTTTGCGAAAAGATTTGTAGAAAATAATTGCTGTGGCAAAGTTGCACAAACATTTTTTAGCTCGTTAGTTTTTATAATTTTATTAAGCAATAATTGGCATGAATTTGAATAGTAGATGGTACATGAAGTTTAAAATTTCTTTCTCGTTTTTTGTTTTCATCTTGGTGATGTCGTGCAATTTTTTATTTGCAAAATTGCCACCTACAAAATATAAAATCCGTACAGTATTTATCGACCCAGGTCATGGAGGCAGCGACCCTGGCTCGTTAGGAGCTTATTCGCACGAAGCCGATGTAGCATTAAACATCTCGTTAAAATTTGGCTCATTGATACAACAAAACTATCCTGATGTGAAAGTGGTATATGCCCGAACCACCGACCAATTTGTTGATTTATATGAACGAGCCGTGATGGCAAATAAATGCAACGCCGATTTATTTATTTGCATTCACTGCAACTCGGCTGGTAAAAATCACGCAGCTTATGGCAGCGAAACTTACACGATGGGCTTATATCGCAGCGATGATAATTTAGCGGTAGCCAAAAGAGAAAACAGCGTAATTTTATTAGAAGATGATTATAAAACAAAGTATCAAGGCTTCGACCCAAACGACCCAGCCAGCTACATCATGCTGTCGATGGTGCAAAATGCCAACATTGACCAAAGCGTTAATTTAGCAGGCAAGATTCAACAATATTTAGGCACTGCTGGCAGATTTGATAGAGGTGTAAAACAAGCAGGTTTTGTAGTTTTGGTATACACGAAAATGCCCAGTATATTGGTGGAAACAGGCTTTATTACTAATCCTTCGGAAGAGCGATATTTGAATAGTGAAGATGGTTCGCAAAATATTGCACAATCCATTTTTAATGGTTTTGCCGATTATAAAAAAGAAATGGAATCGGCAAAAGCACCACAAAAAGAAAACAAATCGGTTTTGCAAAATAAAATGGATAGCCTGCAAACCATTAATAACAGTGAGTTTTACAAAGTTCAATTTTACACTTCCTTCGAACCATTAGGTGTAGGCGATAATCGGTTGCAAACGGTTAAAGGATTTACCATTGCACAAGATGCCAAAGGACGCTACATTTATTTTTCGCCAAAATATTTTACCAAAATAGAGGCCGTGGCGGCACAAGCGAAATTAAAACTCAATGGCTTCAACGATGCTTTACTACTGCATTTTAAAGATGGCGGTAAAGTGGAAGACTAAGGATAAATATTTGCTCTTCCAAATTGTGCAACAATATTCTTTATAAAATCTTTACATCAAAGCCATAAGTCTTTACACTTTGCTTATTTTTTGGCGGCTACTTTTGCTTTATAAATTTAAGGAAGTGACTAACCTTTTTCATAAAAGATTATTTCAAACTCAACGCTTGTTTTACAGCTTGATTGCGGTGTGTTTGGTGTCCACTTTGTCTTTTGGTCTTACACCCTATTTAGGATATAAAGTAGTAGCATATCTGTTGTTGGTAACGGTTTCGTTGTTGGCAATGGTCATGGATATTTGGTCGGTATTAGCTGCTGCTATTTTAAGTGCATTGATTTGGGATTTCTTTTTCATTCCACCACGATTTACATTTCAGGTAAGCAGTGCCGAAGATGCACTGATGCTGCTGATGTATTTTATTGTGGCGTTGGTAAATGGCGTTCTGACTTTTCAAATCAGAAAAGGACAAAAAGAAATTTTACAACACGAGAAAGAACAAAACACTCTTAAGTTTTACAACACCCTACTCAATTCTTTATCGCATGAGCTGCGAACGCCCATTGCTACAATCATTGGAGCTTCTGATAATTTACTTAGCAACAGAAAAAATATTTCGGAAGAGAATCAAAAACAATTATTGGATGAAATTTCAATCGCTTCATTAAGATTAAATCAGCAAGTTGAAAATCTGTTGAACATGAGCCGATTAGAATCTGGAATTATTCAACCCAAATTAGATTGGTGCGATGCCAAAGAAATGGTGTATGCCGTAATAAGCAGTCTGGATGAGCAGTTGCAGCATCACAAAGTAGAAGTGAAAATAAAAGATGAAGTGCCATTATTTAAATTGGATGTTGGTTTGATGGAACAAGTGCTTTACAATTTATTGTACAACGCATCAGCTTATACGCCTGCAAATTCGGTGATAAAAATTAGCATCACTTGCGAACGAGATAATTTATTGATGATTGTGGAAGACAACGGAAATGGATTTCCAACCGATGAAATCAACAAGGTGTTTGATAAATTTTACAGAATCAATCCGAAGCAAACGAAAGGAACTGGCTTAGGATTATCCATTGTGAAAGGCTTTGTAGAAGCGCATGGAGGAAAAATTAGTTTGAAAAACGTTCCTTCGGGCGGTGCAATTTTCACCATCGAAATTCCTGCGGAAACTTCTTACTTAAATAATTTGAAGAATGAATAATATCGAAATACTGATAGTAGATGATGAACCGCAAATCAGAAAATTGCTTCGAATTACTCTGGAATCAAATGGTTTTAAAGTGTTGGAAGCCGCTACTGGAAAGGAAGGAATGATTGCTGCAGCATCGCATCCACCAGCATTGATTATTTTAGATATTGGTTTGCCCGATGAAAGTGGGCATTCGATTTTGCAGAAATTAAGAGAGTGGTATTCAAAACCAATCATCATGTTATCGGTGCAAAATGATGAAGAAAATATCGTGAAAGCATTGGATAATGGAGCAAATGATTATTTAACAAAACCATTTCGAACTGGTGAGTTATTGGCTCGAATACGTTCTGCCATAAGAAGTTCGGCGTTTGAAGAAAACAATCCTGTCATCATTTGCAAGGCTTTGGAAATTGATTTGGCAGCAAGAGTGGTGAAGAAAAATTCAACGATTTTAAAACTCACAACAACCGAATATGCGCTGCTGATTTTGTTTGCAAAAAATGAAGGAAGAGTTTTAACGCATCAATATTTGTTGAAAGAAATTTGGGGAGTGGGTTATCAAAATCAATCGCAGTATTTAAGAGTTTTTGTAGCGCAGTTGCGAAAAAAAATTGAAGATGATGCTAATCATCCAAAATATATTATTACAGAAAGTGGTGTTGGATATAGGTTTACGAGCGAATAGAAATTCAATTAGAAAATTAGAAATGAGCAAATGAGATGATTTTAAAAATGAAAACTCATTCTTGAATTTGTGTTTAATCAAAAAATAAAATTGAAAATAGAAATGGATACTACACACAAAACTTTAAATAAAGTAACTGTGGCTTCGTTGTTGGTAGCGCTTGGGATTATTTATGGCGACATTGGAACTAGCCCTCTTTATGCCTTGAGAGCTGTCATTGGTAACAGACCGATTGAAATGGTTTTGGTATATGGCGGTGTTTCTTGTATTTTCTGGACTTTGGTTTTTCAAACTTCGGTAAAATACGTTTGGCTTACACTTCGTGCAGATAATGAAGGTGAAGGTGGTGTATTCTCTTTGTATGCATTAGTGCGTCGTTATGGAAAAAAATTAGTCATTCCAACCATTTTAGGAGCAACCACTTTGTTAGCTGATGGTATTATCACACCTCCAATTTCTGTGGCTTCAGCTATTGAGGGATTGAATATGGTACATGGTTTAGAAAAGGTGATTGTACCTGGAAATACACTAACCATAGGTATTGTAGTCGCTATTTTGTCAGCATTATTTTTCTTTCAACGATTTGGAACCGATGCGATTGGGAAATTATTTGGACCCATCATGGCAATTTGGTTTGGTATGTTGTTGATTGTTGGCGGTGCTGAAATCTTACATTATCCTGATGTTCTAAAAGCTTTAAGTCCGCATTATGCATACGATTTATTGGTGCACTATCCAAAAGGTTTTTGGTTGTTGGGTGCTGTATTTCTTTGTACAACAGGCGCTGAAGCCTTGTATTCCGATTTAGGACATTGCGGCATCAAAAATATTCGTATCACTTGGGTGTATGTGAAAATCAGTTTGGTGGCTTGTTATTTAGGGCAATCTGCATGGTTGATGCATCAAGGTGAAGCAACCTTGCACGATAGAAATCCATTTTTTGAAATCATGCCATCGTGGTTTTTATTGCCGAGTATTTTAATTGCAACCGCAGCCACCATCATAGCCTCACAAGCCTTAATCAGCGGTAGTTTCACGTTGATTAGCGAAGCGATGAACTTAAACTTTTGGCCACGAGTTACATTGCGTCAACCAACAAATTTTAAAGGGCAAATTTATATTCCGAGTGTAAATTCCATTCTTTGGTTTGGTTGTGTGTTGATGATTTTATACTTTAAAGAATCGGGTGCAATGGAGGCTGCATATGGCTTTTCGATTACTGTGGCCATGATGATGACCACACTTTTACTCGGTTATTTTTTGTATTACAAATTGAAATGGAACAAGATTTACGTGGCTGCAATTTTAACCATGTTTGCCGTGATTGAATTTTCTTTCTTTATCGCCAACGTGGCTAAAATAAAGCAACGCTGGATGTTTTTATTTTTTGAATTGGGTATTTTTATGACGATGTATGTGTGGTATTACGCTCGAAAAATCAACAACAGATTTACCCATTTTTCGCAACTCGGAAAATATAGTTTGCAACTAAAAGAATTGAGTGAAGATGATGCGATTCCAAAATTTTCAACGCACTTGATTTATCTTACAAAAGCAAATAATCGAAATGAAATTGAAGACAAAATCATTAAATCAATTTTTTCAAAAAAGCCCAAACGTGCTGATGTGTATTGGTTTGTGCATATTAACCGTACTGAACAACCTTATACTTTGAATTATGATGTGAGCGAATTATTAGATGATAAAGTTATCAAAGTGAATATCAATGTGGGTTTCAGAGTGCAACCACGAACTGAATTATACTTCAAAAAAATTGTGAGTGATTTGGTGCACCAAAAAGAATTGAACCTACACATTCGTCCTGATGGCTCAACGAAATATAATGCTGAACCCGATTTTAAATTTGTGGTGATTGAAAAATTCTTGTCGGTTGAAAATGAATTTGCATTGAGAGATGGTTTATTATTGAAAGGTTATTTTATGCTGAAACACTTTGGACAAAGCGATGAACGGGCTTTTGGCTTAGATAAAAGTGATGTGGTAATTGAATACACCCCATTGATTTATCAACCTGTGCAGAACATTGAATTGTGCAGAAATGGGAAATAGTTCTTTATAAAATCTTTACGCAAACCAGTATAAGTTTTACAACTTCTATATTTTTTACAACCTAATTTTGCAAACCAAATTCAAATTTCATGACTAAATATTTTACACTTTTCATCATCGCTATTTTAAGTTTTCAAGCGCAATTTTCATTTGCTCAATCTGCTGAAAAAGTTCCGTTTGAAGGCATTGACCAAACATGGCAAAATGGTGCTGACCGAAGAGATTCATCTATGTTTAACAAAATGAAATATTTTACGCCAAGTATTTTCATGGATGTGAGTTATACGCATTCGTTCAACAACCCTAATGACAATACAGTTGTGGGTTCTACGGCATTGGCAAGAAACAATGAAGTGCAACTACAAGCCTTGCATTTTGGTGGCGATTTGAATTATGGCAATGCAAGAGCAAGAATCATGACACAATTTGGTATGCGTTCCATCGTGGTACCACGTAATGATTACAGCCCTTATCGTGGGCAATATCAGTTGGCAAATGTATATCGTTATTTAAGTGAATCATACGCTGGTTATCATTTTAATAAATGGTATGGTATCAATGTAGATGCAGGTATGTTCATGTCGTACATCGGTTTGAATTCTTATTATCAACCTGAAAACTGGGAGTACCAAGCATCTTTCACATCCGATAATACACCTTGGTTTTTTAATGGTGTAAGAGTTCAAATTTTTCCAACAAAAAATTTGAAGATTGAACCTTGGATAATTAATGGCTGGCAAAGCTATGGTCAGTTTAATAACATGCCAGGCTTTGGTGGAAATATTACTTACCAATCGAGTAATAGTAATTTCAAAATATTGACTAACGACTATTATGGTGCTGATGCTGCGATGATTCCACAAAGAAAACGTTTTCACTCTGATAACAGTGTATTGATGCGTTATTTCAATCGTCCTGCATCAAATGGAATTACTAAAATGGCATTTTCATTAACTGGTGATATTGGTGATGAAAAAGGCGGTGGTGTAAATGGGTTCAACAATAGCGACCCAGTGAATAATCCAGCGCAATACTTTGCCAGTGCTATGTTTTACAACCGAATTTGGTTTCATAAAAATAAATTTGCTTGGACATTTGGTGGTGGTGTAATGACAAATCCTGGTCGATATTTAGTGTTATATCCAACTGGTCAAGCAAGCCCTTTACCTAATCCAAATAATCCAACACAAACTGAAGGCGCATTTCCATTTAGTGCAAACCCTGGCGACCAATTTAAAGGTTGGGATGCTTCTACCAATTTCGATTACATGCCTAATCAAAGTATTACTTTTAGAATTGAATTTGTACATCGTGAAGCAAGCGTTGGCTACTTTGCAGGTGCTGGCGGTGTAACATCGCAAACAGGCTATACTACTACACCTTTAGACCCAAACTGGAAACCAGATTTAGTAAAATCTGAAAGCAGAATTATTTTGGCAATGTTGTTTAGATTATAAGATTTATCATTGTGGCTTAAATTCGAAAACCACTATCATGAAATTTCTTCAAAACCTACATCCTATTGTTTTTTTACTCATCGCAACCACCTTAGAAGTGAGTGGTGATGCAATAATTCGGTTATCTATTTTTAATCATAGCGGTTGGATAAGAATTGGTTTTGCATTCATAGGCGCAATATTATTATTTGGCTATGGCTTCTTTTTAAATCTTACACCCGTTGAATTTGGTCAAGTTGTAGGGCTTTATATTACCACTCTATTTGTGGTATGGCAAGCAATAAATTTTATCATCTTTCATAAAACTCCATCATTACCAATTATTGTTGGTGGAGTTTTGGTAGTAGCAGGCGGATTGATTATTACTTTTTGGAAAGAAAAATAAATCTGGCAAAGTTGATTTTATCTTAGGATTTTTTGAAAATAAATTACGGTCTCACTTCTACAATTCTTCCAGAAATAGAAGTGGCAATTTTTACATTTTTAGATTTTGAAATTAGTAATTGCGAAATCAAAGCATCGCGAAATAGTTCTTTCAAATCTTCACGAGGCAAGCCTTTTAGCATGCTGCACTCATCGCCACCATTTGCTAAATAATCTGAAACAATAAGTTTGTAAGTTTTTGATTCATTGATTTCATTGCCTTGCAGATAAGCTGAAATTAATTTTCCTTTTTGAATTTGTAAACTCACTCCATCGCTTACTGGCCAACCATTTTTTTGAGCAATTTTTTCAAACAATTGTTTTAATTGTTTACCTGGCACATAAAGCAATAACATGCTATTGTCAAAAGGCATCAACTCAAAAATTTTTCCTTTGGTAATGACACCTTCGGCAATTTGCCCAATGCGCAATCCGCCATTATTTACTATACATAAATCGGGATGAAGTGATGTATAATGTTGCATAAAAATATCACAAACGCAATTGCCTAAAGTGCCTTCGGGTTGTTCTTTTTTTAGCGCAACACGGGTATAGGCAATAATTTCAGCCATTTGCCCTTGAATAGAATCGTGATATGGCAACACCATTTTATTTGCTACGCTATCATCATTTTGAACTGCACTAATTTGTGTTTGGTCAAAATCTTTTTTAGTAATAAAATAATGCGAACTGCAAGACCATAAAAGAAAAGCTGCCGTTAATAAATAAATTTGTCGTTTAATTTTTTGCGAAGAAAAAATCATACAGTTTCGATTTAAAATTTATTTAAACAATCCGTTTAAAGCATCTTTTGCTTTGCTCTTGGCATCTTGTGCAGCCTTGTCTGCTGCGGCTTTCGCTTTATTTTCAGCATCTGCTTTTGCCTTATTAGCAGCATTCGTAGCATCTTGTTTTGCTTTATCAACTGCGGCTTTTCCTTTCGCCTCTGCATCAGCTTTTACTTTGTTAGCAGCATCCAAAGCTTGTTG
>CAIQHW010000445.1 GCA_903871715.1 uncultured bacterium | reverse complement strand
CCCACAAAAAAAATTTTTGATTGATGAGGTTAAAAAAAACGCACAACACTAAAAAAAGTAGTAGTACCAAATTTATTTTTCGTTGCCAAAAAAAGTTTTTTATGGTTGAAATCATTTTCCAAAACTAATGGTTTCATTTCTTTTTTTATTTCTAAAAGGTTAGCAAAAAATGATTTTATCTTCGCTCACTGAAAAATGAAAGTTGCTGTAAACACTAGAATGATGCTCAAAGACCGATTGGAAGGAATCGGCAGGTTTACTTATGAAATCACAAAAAGAATTGTTGAACAACATCTTGAAATTGAATTTCATTTTTTGTTCGACAGACAATTTGACGAACAATTTATTTTCGCAAAAAATGTAGTACCGCATGTTATTGAGCCACCAGCAAGGCATCCCCTATTATGGTATACCTGGTTTGAATGGAGTGTTCCAATTCTGTTGAACAAAATTCAGCCTGATTTATTGTTGAGTATGGATGGTTATTTGAGTTTAGCTTCAAAAGTGCCTACACATCTAACTATACATGATTTAGCTTTTGAACATTTTCCTGATGCGGTTCCTTTTTTGGTGAAGAAATATTACCAACATTATGTTCCAAAATTCGCTCACAATGCAAGCAGAATTGCAACGGTTTCCAATTTTTCAAAGCAGGATATTGTAACGCAATATAAAATTGATAAACAAAAAATTGATGTAGTGAATAATGCTGCAAGCAAGTATTTTCAACCAATTCAAGAAATTGAAAAACAAAAAATAAAACAAGAATTTGCGAATGGAAAAGAGTTTTTTATTTGTGTGAGTTCTATTCATCCACGAAAAAACATTGTGAATTTGTTGTTGGCTTTTGATGAATTTAAAAAACACGATGACAATAATATTCAATTGATTTTGGTAGGCGATTTTATGTTTGGCAAAAATGACGTGCTACAAACTTTAGAAAATTTGCAACATAAAAATTCAATTATCCGAACTGGAAATTTATCTCATGAAAAAATTAGCAAGCTGCAAGCTGCTGCTATTGGCACTTTGTATGTTTCGCTGTTTGAAGGTTTTGGAATTCCAATTATTGAATCTATGCAATGTGGTGTTCCGGTGATTACTTCCAATTGTAGTTCAATGTCCGAAGTAGCTGCTGATGCGGCTTTGCTCGTGAATCCAAGAGAAATTAATGCAATTGCCGAAGCAATTTTAAAATTAAGTAAAGATGAATCATTGCGCCAAACCTTGATTGCAAAAGGGCTGGAGCGATGTAAAGATTTTAGTTGGGATAAGTCGGCAAATGATTATTGGAAAAGTGTAGAGCAAATTTTGTTGTAATTTTTTTAAACTATTTTTGATTTTAATTTTCAAAAAAATAATTTTCAACTTGAAATGATAATACGAAGCAAAGCCCCGTTACGCTTAGGTTTGGCAGGCGGTGGAACAGATGTAAGTCCTTACAGTGATTTGTATGGCGGTGCAATTTTGAACGCTACCATTAATTTATATGCATATGCTAATATTGAACCACGAACCGATGGAAAAATAATTTTTCATTCTATTGATAAAAATGAAATGGTAGAATTGAATGAAAATGAATCTATCATTTTTGACGGAATATTAGATTTGTTAAAGGGTGTTTTCAGAAATATTCAACAGAAATT
>CAIQHW010000444.1 GCA_903871715.1 uncultured bacterium | reverse complement strand
CGTTCGCAGTTTCTTTTCTAAATAATTTCGATAAGGCTCTTTAATTTCTAATGGGTAATTGCAAAATAAAGCAAACGTTGGAATCTGTGCCGGCAATTGGGTAGCATATTTTATTTTAATCAAATGCCCACGATGCGATGGCGGCTGTGTAGCAGCTATGGCTTCTTGTACCGCTTCGTTTAATTTTGAAGTAGTAATTTTTCTATTTTTATTTTCAAACACTTGCATACAAGTGTCGATAATTTTTGCAATTCTAATTTTTTCGGTTGCTGAAATAAATAAAATTGGCACATCGGTAAATGGTGCAATTTTATCTTTCACAGTTTGCTCAAACTCAAGGTGGGTATTGCTTCCCTTCTCAATCAAATCCCACTTATTTACTAAAATTACCAAGCCTTTTCTTTTCTCTTCCACTTGTTTGATGATTTGCAAATCTTGCTGTTCAATCCCCAATTTCGCATCAATCATCACCATGCACACATCCGATTCTTCGATGGCTTTGATGGAACGAATCACCGAGTAAAATTCCAAATCTTCATGTACTTTTGTTTTTTTGCGAATGCCTGCGGTATCAATCAAAATACATTCTTTGCCATACAGATTGTAAGTGGTATGAATCGAATCTCGGGTGGTGCCAGCGATGGGGCTAACAATCGTGCGCTCTTCTCCCATCATGGCATTCAGCAATGAAGATTTTCCGACGTTGGGTCTGCCCAGCAAACAAAATTTTGGAATAATTTGCTCTTCTTCTTTTTCTTGCTGAGGCAATTTTGATAACACTTCATCCAACAATTCGCCGCTGCCAGTGCCCGATACAGACGAAATGGTAACTACATTTTCAAAACCCAAACTATAAAATGAGGATGCTTCTAATGAGCGTTCAAAATTATCTACTTTGTTAACTACCACAAACACAGGCTTTTTGCTGCGTCGCAACAGCTCTGCAATTTCATCATCTAAATGAGTGATACCAGTGGTTACATCCAGCATAAACAAAATTACTTGCGCTTCGCGAATGGCAATTTCTACTTGCTTTTTGATTTCGATTTCAAAAATATCGTCCGTTTTTTTTACGTATCCGCCTGTATCAATAAGTTGAAAAGTTCTACCATTCCATTCCACTTCGCCATAAATTCTATCACGGGTTACACCGCTTTGATCATCCACAATGGCTTTGCGACTGCCTGTGAGCCGATTAAATAAAGTTGATTTTCCTACGTTGGGTCTGCCAACAATTGCTACTGTATTCATGATGTAAAATTAAAAAAGCCCTGATAAATCAAGGCTTTTGTTTTTTTATTGTAGCGGAGACAAGACTCGAACTTGTGACCTTCGGGTTATGAGCCCGACGAGCTACCTCTGCTCTACTCCGCACTTTTATTGGGCGGCAAAGGTACAACAAGTTTTCCGTTCTACAACTTTATTTTGCTGTTTTATATTTTTCAATCACCGCATCGCAGGCAAAACTGATTTCATCAAACACTTCTTCATAGCCATCAAAACCGCCATACCAAGGGTCTTTCACACTTTTTCCTTTTTGCTCGTACAATTCATCCAGCAACAAAATGATTTTATTTTGTTCTTCTTTTGTTTTACAAAACGAAATTAAACTTTGATAAACATCGGTTGCTAAAGCATAAATTTTATCAAACTTTTTAAAATCATCGGCAGCAAATTTTCTTGCTCGTTGATTGGAAATGTTAATGCCATTTTGCAAACAAATTAATTGCGAACTTTCATGTGGTACGCTGCCTACATGATAACTGTGAGTGCCTGCCGAATCTATATCCCAAGCCAAATTGAGTTGCTCACATTTTGTTTTCATTACACCTTCGGCAATGGGCGAACGACAAATATTGCCTATGCAAACGAATAAAATTTTCATAAAAAATTGGAAATTAAATACCAAAAATAACCCCACCCTTTAGAATTGGAATGCCTTGATACAAAGGATATTGCTGCAACACATCGTACATTAAAATCAAATTAATAGATGCTCGATTAGAAATGCGTTGACGATAACCAACGCCAATTAATAAGGATTGATACCACTGGCTTTTGATATCATAGGTATTGTTTACAATATTTTGTGAAATGGAAATTCTATTCAACTGAAATTCGCTCACTAAAAATAAATTTTCCATAGCATAAAATCTACCCCAAACACCGCCACCATACACTTGATAGTTTTGCGATTGTTTTAAATTAGTATTGGGGTCAGTCCATGTTACACCACTATACACATAATTGCCCGAAAGCCCAGCACCAATGCGCTTTGTGAAGCGGTAGCCCAACAAAGGGGTAGCTTCAAAGTAGGTAGACGACCCAAATGCTAAACCAATATTTCCACCAAAAATTATTTTGCTTTTATCAAATCCTTTCGCCAAGGGTTCATCTTCGGTTTTGTTTGGTGAAGTCGATTGCATAGCATTTGTATTGCTATTGGTTGGCTGCGAAGTTCCGTCATCACTGTGTTTTCGATTAAATTGTGCAAAAGAATTTTGCGAAGCGAAAAATAGAATTGCTGTAAAAACAAAGAAAAAATATTTTTTCATGGCACTATTTTTTGTAAAAACTGTGAAACAAATTTATGTAAAAAATACATCAGTAAAATTAACAGTCTTTGACAATTTTGTTTTCAAAAGTTTAATACTTAACAAAACTTTACATCTTCGCAAATTATTTTCAACCGCTAACTTTGCACATTTCATCAACTTTATTTTTGAAAAATTATTTCATGAAAAAAAATGCAGGCATTTTATTTTTATGGGCAGTTGTTTTTTTCATTAGTAGTTGTGGTGTGCATAAATCTGTTACATCAACCACTACGCATAAAACCGAAAATGTGGATGCAGCAAGCCTTTCAAAGCATCTCACTTTAAATCATACGCCTGCCGAAGTAAAAAAATCTTCGCAAAAAAATAAATTGAGTGAGCGGCAATACGAAAAATATTTGGTAGAGCAATATTCGCAAATGCTGCATACGCCTGCATCTTACATTAAACACAACCTCAATCTTTATCGATTTATAGATGCATGGACAGGCACCCCTTATAAATATGGCGGCACGGATATGAATGGAACAGATTGCAGTGGATTGTCGAAAGCCTTATTTGATGAGGTTTACAAGACGCCATTAACCCGTGATGCTGGTTCACAATTCAAACAATGTGAGCCTTTAAAAAAGGAAGAGTTGATGGAAGGCGATTTGGTTTTTTTTAAAATTGGCTCAAAATATATTTCGCATGTGGGGGTTTATTTGGGTAATGGAAAATTTTTTCATGCCAGCTCGAAAGGCGTGATGGTAAGCGATTTGAACGAAAACTATTACAAGAAGTATTTTTACAGCGGTGGCAGAGTGAAAGATATTCTGAAGTGAAAAAATATTTTTTTGAAGAAAAAATCGTTTCAAATTTTCTGTTCAATTTGAAATAAATTTGCGCATATTTACCGATTCAAAATTAATTTTCACTAACCAAAAACACTTTTTATAAGATGGCAGACACCAACAATCAATCACACCCAAAAGGCCTTTACGTATTGTTCGTTACAGAAATGTGGGAACGATTTAGCTATTATGGCATGAGGGCTTTATTTATTCTTTTTATGGGGAAGGCTTTATTATTTGACAAAGCTT
>CAIQHW010000443.1 GCA_903871715.1 uncultured bacterium | reverse complement strand
AAGACGATAAGCCCGAAACAGTGATGGTTGTTGAGCTGCCATTACAAACAGTATCATGTGTGGCGGTAAATGTGATAGCAGGATTGGCAACTGTTGTAATAGTAATAGTATCATTTTTAACAGCACAACCAGCTGCATCAGATATAGTGCAAATATAATTGCCTACTCCTAGCGAAGTGGCTGTGGATGTGAATTGCACAGGTGTTGTATTCCATGAATAACTATAAGATGAGCTAGTGCCAGTTGCAATTACAGATGCGGTGCCTGTATTGCCACCCGAGCAGCCAACATTAGTAACTGTTGATGAAAGATGAGTAGAGTCTACAGCACCCGATAAGCCAAACATAAATACGCTGCTGTTAGTTCCAGTTTGCGCTGTTACATTGATGGTAATAGATTGCACTAACTTTGCTCTATCTGCACATGAAAGAGTTATATCAAAAGGATACATCTCAGGGTCGGTTGGATAACCGCTAACAGCATAAGGTCCAGATGCTAACTGCACTATTCTACCAAAGCCATTATAAATGCTGCCTGTGCCCAAAAACCAATCTTGTACATTGATATTGGTAAAAGAAGTGGATGTGCTATTGGTAAAATTTACAGTTAAACTAATGGTACTACTTTGTTCGGTAGATAAGCCAAACATACTTAGTTGCGAAAAATGAGCCGGTGTGGTTAATGTCATGGTTTGCGGAGTACCCAATTGCACATGAATAGCATTATTTGCCGTAAAAGGTTGCAATTGATAAGTTCGTGTGCCACTAACAATTGTGCCAGTATTTATTAAGCCACCACCTGTAAGAGAATTGGCTGTAGCAAATGTTTGCGAATACAGAATATGTTGCTGCAAATCCATCGAAATAGTAGTGCTGGCGGTAGCTGGTGATGTTTCGGCAATTACATCACCGTTAAATCCTGTAACAGCAATAGGTGTAAAGGTTTGCGCATTTACTTTTACAATACTTAAAGTAAATGCAAACAAATAAAACAACAATAAATATTTTGCTTTTAGCATTTCGATAAAATGGTTAAATCGTTTTAAGGTATTAAATAATTAAGTCCAAAATTAGGCAATTATTTTCGAACAATTTAAAAATGTAGAATGACAACTTTAAAAATTTGTACCTCTAATTTTCTTTAAAATTCAAATTTGAATCGATGATTAATGATTTGCGAGCTTTCAATTTTCTAAACCAGTGAATTTATTTATTGTTTTTAAACAAAAAAATCTTAAAAATCTACTCTGCCAGCGCACTATCTTTTTATACATTTGCAATTCAATTTTTAAAACAAAATTTCCGAAAAAATATTATGGCTGAAATAATTAGAATGCCCAGAATGAGCGATACGATGACCGAAGGCGTGATTGTAGCTTGGCATAAAAAAGTGGGTGATAAAGTGAAAAGCGGCGATTTGATGGCAGAAGTAGAAACCGATAAAGCCACGATGGAGTTGGAAAGTTATAATGATGGAATGCTCTTGTACATTGGTGTTGAGGCTGGTAAAGCGGTTTTGGTAAATGGTGTATTGGCTATTATTGGAAACGCTGGCGAAGATTTTTCTGCCTTATTAAACGAAGCACCAAAAGCTGCCGAAGCTCCTGCCGCGGCTTTACCGATAGAAGCAAAAAACGAAATTCCAACTACAGTTGTCTCATCCATCGCATCTCCAATCACTTTAGATGGGAGAATAAAAGCATCGCCATTAGCTAAAGCCATAGCGGCTGAAAAAGGAATTGACTTACACAATATTAAAGGTTCGGCTGATAATGGCAGAATTGTAAAACGTGATTTGGAAAATATAAGTGCTACAGAAACGCAAGCAGCATCAACTGTTGCAGTTGCTCCTGTTGTTGCAGGGGTTGAAAGTTTCGAAGAAATTACACTGTCGCAAATGCGAAAAACTATTGCAAGAAGATTAAGCGAAAGCAATTTTACTGCACCACATTTCTTTGTAACGATTGAAGCCAACATGAAGGCTGCTATGGCTTTCAGAGCACAAGCTGCTGATGCAGGCATTAAATTCTCCTACAACGATTTAATGATAAAAGCAGTAGCATCGGCTATTCGTAAGCATCCAAAAGTAAATTCATCATGGCTAGGTGATAAAATTCGTTACAATCATCATATTCATATTGGCATGGCAGTGGGCATGGAAGAAGGTTTGGTGGTGCCTGTGTTAAAATTTGCCGACCAAAAATCTATTTCACAAATTAGTGTTGAAGCCAAACAATTTGTAGAGAAAGCAAAATCGAAAAAAATTCAACCTGCCGATATGCAAGGCAATACATTTACGATCAGTAACATGGGGATGTTTGATGTAGAAAATTTTACAGCCATTATCAATCCGCCCGATGCTTGTATTTTAGCTGTGGGCAAAATAAAAGAAACACCTATTGTTGAAAATAGCGAAATCAAAATTGGGCATGTGATGAAAATGACTTTAAGCAGCGACCATAGAGTGGTAGATGGTTCTATCGCTTCGGGCTTTTTAAAATCATTGAAAGAAAATTTAGAAAATCCTGCTATGATGTTGATTTAATAAAGGTGATGAGAATCATCTTATTCTTCGATTATTCAACTACCTTTGCACCCGTTTTTAAATTTATTTTCTCATGGTTATCATCATCTTTTTCATATCACTTTGGTATTTGTCGTTGTTTACACAATCTTTTTTCAATCATAGATATTCAGCTCATCGCATGTTCACGATGAGTCCAGCAACCGAAAAATTCTTCTACGTTTTAACTTGGTTGTTTCAAGGTTCATCTTATCTAAGTCCACGAGCTTATGGCATTTTGCATCGCATGCATCATGCTTTTGCCGACACTGAAAAAGACCCACATTCGCCTTTGTTTTCAAAAAACTTATTCGACATGATGTGGAAAACCAAAATTATTTATTCCGACATTAATAGCGGCAAAGCCAATGTAGAAGAGCGTTTTACAAAAAATGTTCCCAACTGGCCTTGGATGGAATGGTTTGCCGATAGCTGGGGTTCGCGATTATTTTGGGTGGCAGTTTATGTGGCGGTTTTTGTTATTTATTGCCATCATTGGTATTTATGGTTTTTGTTGCCAGTTTGCATTGTTATGTCGCCAGTGCATGGCGCCATCATTAATTGGTATGCACACAAATTGGGTTATACCAATTTCGACATGGCAGATACTTCATCCAATTTATTGCCTTTCGATTTTTTAATGTGGGGCGAATCGTATCACAACAATCACCACAAAATGGGCGGCAGAGCCAACTTTGGTGGTATTAAATGGCATGAATTTGACCCCATGTATCCATTGATTTTGTTGTTCAATTCTATTCATCTAATTAAGTTGAAAAAGAACAACGATTTCAATTACATGTAACCCAATCGGTTGCTTGTTTTTTCAAAAACGCTTTCCTTACATTTGTCGAATTGTAACATTTTCATTTCTTCTCTATCTCTATGAATAAATCTTGCAGAATCGCAGTGCTAATGCTGTGCATTTTTCCATTTCAATTTTTATTGGCGCAAAAAAATAATTGCTCAACAATTGTTTACGAGCAGTTGGAAAATGGGAAATTGGAAGCTGATAAGACGATAACTTTAAAATGCAACAACAGTTTTGCTAGCATTAAAAACTCTTCTACCACCGAAAGATTTTTTGAAGATTACATTGCCCAAAACACTATTAAAATAAGCACTTTTGGCGATAAAAAATATGCGGTATTTACTTCGTTAGATTCTTTACCAAAATCAATTTCGACCAACGAAACAGATACTATTTTAGGTTTTGTTTGTCGAAAATTGAAGTATGAAATTTTCTCGAATCACATCGAAGTTTGGGTAACCGACAAAGCCAACTGCAAAGGTTCGCCATCGATTTCATTTGTGCCAAAAGATGCTTTGGTATTGAAATATGTAATGAATGGAAGTAGAACTGTTCTTGCAAAATCTATCAAAACATCAGATGAAAAAATAGAACAGCCCAAACAAGATTTTATAAAAATGGATGACCCACAATATGCTGCAGTGCAGATAAAATCGAGGTTTACAAGCATTGCTGTTTTTAATCATCAGCAAATAAATTTTGAAAACGACATCAAAAATCCAACTGCCTACAATGAAAATGTAGTGTATCGTTTTTCAAAAGGAAATGTGATTTTGAAAAAAATAAAATTGCCAAAAGAGAATTCGAAAGGTAATTTCTTTGTGCAATTAACCGATTGGTCGAGTGGTGATGCTTACGACAGAGTTGGCTCTGTGTTTACGTTTTCAGCAAAAAAAGAAAAATCGATGTTAGATGCTTTGCAAAAAGGAATAAACGAAATTCCGTTTTACACAGACCATAAAAACGAAAAATATCAAGGCATTGTTGCCACCCAAAATTATTCTCCAGCTATTGAATTGATGCGGTTTTTCACACCTTTGGCGTAAATTATTTCAACGAAAAAAGAATGATTGCTGGCTATCATTGGAGCGATTCGGTGGTGTATAAACAAGATGTTTCGGCATTAATTCCAACCAATGAAAATGAAATTTGGATAGGCGCATACATTGGCAATTATGATAAAGGTGGACACAAAGTGAGCCTTGAGCTTGACTTTTACCCCGAAGCCGAACAACCAATTTCTAACAAATATATTGCACCATTGTTCAACACCGTAAATATTTTAGAAGCCGCTGGGCAGAATTATGGGAAGTTATTTGAAAATGATTCTTTAAAAATGCAGTTTGAAATTCCAGATTTAATTAAGGATTTGCAATTGCTTTTTACCACCACAGGTCATGGTGGTTGGGAAAATGGTGATGAATTTAATCCCAAGTTGAATCAAATTTTTGTGGATGGAAAATCGGTGTTTCAAATTACTCCTTGGCGAACTGATTGTGGCACTTATCGCTTGCACAATCCAGCTTCGGGCAATTTTCCTGATGGTTTATCTTCCAGCGACTTTAGTCGCTCCAATTGGTGTCCAGGGGCACTTACGCCACCTTATTTAGTTCCACTTAAAAATTTAACCAAAGGCATACACACCTTGCAAGTGGTCATTGACCAAGGCAAAAGCGAAGGTGGAAGTTTTAGCCATTGGTGCATTTCGGGTGTGTTAGTGGGCAACAAAAAATAGCACACATTTTCTTTCTTT
>CAIQHW010000442.1 GCA_903871715.1 uncultured bacterium | reverse complement strand
TCCTGGAAATTTCTTTTGGCCCTTGATGATTCGAGGTTTGGGAATGGGTTTATTATTTGTGCCTTTATCCAATTTAACCTTGAGTGGATTGCATGGAAAAGATATTCAGCAAGCCTCGGGTTTAAACAACATGATTCGTCAATTGGGCGGTAGTATTGGTGTTGCGGTGATGGGTGTGGTGTTGGAAAAAACTACTGCGCAACATTACAATGATTTAATTAGCAACATCACCAATGACAATATTTTATTTTTAGATAGGCTGAAAACTATTACAGCAGCCTTTTCCAGCAGTAGTGCTGATATGATGGCAAATCAAGCAAAAGCATTTGGTGTGATATACGGACAAGTTTTTAAACAAGCCAGCATGATTACTTACATCAATATTTTCCAAGTGCTTTCCTTGATTTTAGTAGCAATTATTCCAGTGGTTTTTATGGCACGTATTTATAACATCAAACAAGGTGAAGTGCTTGATGCTGGGCATTAAAATTCTCGAAAACAATTTTACATTTACCATTCAAAACATTCGGAAATGAAAAAAACAATTTTATTTTTTATAGCTATAATTTTTTCAGCTTGCTCTGTAAAGCTGATTGCACCAACAGAATCTGATGTTGCAAGAGTTATCTCAAAATATCCAAACTATTCATTAGCGCAATTACAACAAGGCAAAAGCGATTATGAAAAGTATTGTACGCAATGTCATGGTTTAAAAAGACCAAGTTCTAAAACTGAAGAAAAATGGAATAAAATTGTGCCTTGGATGTGCAAGAAAAATAATGAAAAGCCAAACTTGCATCATATCAGTGATGAAACGCAAGCCTCTATTTTGAAGTATGTGATTACAATGAGTAGTGCTAAATGATTTTTGAAAATTTATTTCAACATCACTAACAACTGCGCTAATTTTTCTTTTAAATTTTTTCGATGAACGATAAAATCTAAAAAGCCAGTTTCTAATAAAAATTCGGAAGTTTGAAATCCTTCGGGCAGATCTTTTTTAATTGTTTCTTTAATTACTCTTGGTCCTGCAAAGCCAATCATAGCTTTAGGTTCGGCAATATTTAAATCGCCCAACATGGCATAGCTGGCTGTAACGCCGCCTGTGGTTGGGTCGGTGCAAAGCGAAATGTAAGGCAAGCCTGCTTCCGCCATTAGCGTAAGTTTAGCAGATGTTTTTGCCATTTGCATCAACGAAAATGCACTCTCCATCATTCGTGCGCCACCCGATTTGCTGATAATCATTAATGGCATTTTATGTTGCAAACAATAATCAATACTTTTTGAAATTTTTGCGCCAACCACACTGCCCATCGAGCCGCCAATGAATGCAAAATCCATACAACACACTACCAAATCATTGCCATCAACCTTGCCGTGTGCGCTGCGCATGGCATCTTTTAAGTGTGTTTTTTTGATGGTTTCTTTCAATCTACTTTCGTACGATTTTAAATCCGTAAAATGCAAAAAGTCTTTTGCAATCATGTTTTCATTTAATTCCTTAAATTCATTATTGTCGAAAATAATTTCAAAATATTCTGCTGAACCAATGCGATTATGGAATTCGCATTTTGGGCAAACATATAGGTTGTCTTTCAGGTCTGATGAGGTGTTGGCGGTTTTACATTCGGGGCATTTAAACCAAACACCATCCGGCGTTTCTTTTTTTTCACGAGTGCT
>CAIQHW010000441.1 GCA_903871715.1 uncultured bacterium | reverse complement strand
CACTCAATGATTTTAATACTTCCGCATCAGCATTGCCAAATAAAATCGAGCTTGTTTTTTGCGCAATATTCACATCTTCTTTTGAGTGAACAATGGATGTGATTTCTTTTGCCAATTCATTTTGTAATAATCGCAAATGCGCTGCCTTGCTGTGTTCTGACAAGATTTCGTTAATCGTTTTTTCATCCAAAAAAGAAAATGTTTTCAGGTATTTTGCAGCATCTTCATCTGCCACATTTATCCAGTATTGATAGAATTGATACGGCGTTGTGAGTTTTCTATCCAACCATAATGCACCGCTTTCGGTTTTGCCAAATTTTGTTCCATCGGCTTTTGTAACCAGCGGAACCGTTACTGCATGGGCTTCTCCGCCTTCCATTCGGCGAATCAATTCCATTCCAGTGGTGATATTTCCCCATTGGTCGCTGCCTGCCATTTGCACCATGCAACCTTTGTTTTTCCACAACCAATAATAATCGTAGCCTTGAATTAATTGGTAAGAAAACTCGGTAAACGAAATTCCATTTTCCATTCTTGATTGCTCAGAATCCTTTGCCATCATGTAGTTCACGGTAATGTGTTTGCCAATATCTCGAAGAAAAGTGAACACATCCATTTGCTTAAACCAATCATAATTGTTCACCATTTCGGCTTTGTTGCTGCCCGTTTCAAAATCTAAAAATTTAGAGAGTTGATTTTTTACAGCCGTTACATTTTGTTCTAATTGCGGTAACGAAAGCAAACTTCTTTCGGCCGATTTTCCGCTGGGGTCGCCAATTAACCCAGTAGCTCCGCCCACTAAAGCAATAGGTGTATGACCACATTTTTGAAATCGCATCAACAACATAATAGGAACAAAGTTACCAATGGTTAAAGAAGTAGCTGTAGGGTCAAAGCCGCAATAGCCCTTAGTTTTGGTGTCGCTTAAATATTTTTCCACATCGGGTGTAAACTGATGCAACTGCCCACGCCAACGTAGTTCTTCGATAAAATTCATGGTCTGATTTTTGTTTTTGCAAATGTAATATTGAATATTTTGTTGGAATTATTTTTTTGATGTTGAAATTACTTTTGCTGCTGCATTTCTTTTTTGATCAAATTTGTGGCAACAATTTTTTGATTCTCTTTTTAAAAATTTAATGATGAAGAAAATATTTTCGTTGATGTTTTTTGCGCTCATTTGCACTTTCAGTTTTGCCCAATACGACAAAACAAAGGTGAATAAAAAAGCTCACCAAGCCTTTGCCGAAGCCAATGTAGCCATGCAAATGGGTGATGCCGAATCGGCAAAAAAAATGTTGAACAAAGCCATTGATGCCGACCCCAAATTTTGCGATGCTTTGATTTTATTAGGTGATATTTTTCATCATGATGCAAAAAATGATGAAGCCATTTCTTTATACAACAAGGCTTTGCAAATGGATTCCAACTACTGTTTTAAAAAATATAAAACGCTGGGCGAAATTTATTTCGACAAAAAAGATTACGATTTAGCCAATCATTATTTTCAAAAGTATTTAAGTTTTGGAAAACTGCCACCACCCGAAAGGGCTGATGCAGCAAACACTTTAGCCAATATCAATTTTATAAAAAATGCGGTGGCGCATCCTGTGCCTTACGACCCAAAGCCTTTGCCAAAAACTATCAACAGCTCGGCAGCCGAGTATTATCCAGCGTTGAGCACCGATGGCAACACGTTGATTTTTACAAGAATGGAAGGCAAACCACCAGCCGCCGACGAAGATTTTTTTATTTCCAAAAAAATAAATGGTGCATGGCAAATAGCTAAAAGCCTTGGGGCGCCTGTAAATTCGCATTATCACGAAGGGGCAATTACGATTACACCCGACAATAATTTTATTTTTTTTGCACGATGCGACGACAAGCAAAACGGCATGGGTGGCTGCGATATTTACATCAGCAAGAAAAATGGCGATAAATACTTATCGCCAAATAATTTGGGAAGCCCCATCAACACTGCCGATTGGGAATCGCAACCCAGTTTTTCGAGCGATGGAAAAACTTTGTATTTCGCTGCGCATCGCAAGGCAGATATGAGTGGCATTGATATTTATTCGTCTTCGGCTGATGAAAACGGCGTTTGGAGTACACCAAAAAATTTAGGCAATCACATTAACACCTCTGCCAATGAGGGTTTCCCGTTTATTCATCCCGATAATCAAACTTTATATTTTGTATCGAATGGAAAAACAGGCATGGGCAAAGGAGATATTTTTTTTAGTCGAAAGCAGTCTGATGGCTCTTGGGGAGAAGCTGTGAACATGGGTTATCCGATAAATACCGAAGGCGATGAACGTGGTATTTTTATAACAACCGATGGAAAAAAAGCTTTGATTTCGAGAGATGTGGATGGCAATAGCAACTACGATTTGTTTGAGTTTGATTTGTATGAAGGCGCACAACCTATACCAGTTATGTATTTGAAAGGTATCATCACCGATGCACGAAATAAAAAACCTGTGGAAGCAGATTTTCAATTGATTGATTTGAGCAGCGGAAAAGTTATAACCGAAAGCACTTCGGATGGCAGTGATGGCAGTTATATTGTGTGTATTCCAACAGGAAGAGATTATGCGTTGAATGTGTCGAACCCCAACTATTTATTTTACTCGGATAATTTTTCTTTGAAGGAAAAAAAAGACGCAACACCTTATTTGAAGGATGTTTCATTGTATCCCATCGAAATTGGCAAGAGTGTGATTTTGAAAAATATCTTTTTTGAGACGAATAAATTTGATGTAGAAAAAGAATCAAAGATTGAATTGGAAAAACTGGTATTTTTCTTGAATCAAAATAAAACTGTTCAAATTTTAATCGGCGGACACACCGATAATTCGGGCAGCACAAAACACAATTTAGAATTATCGGAAAACCGAGCAAAAGCTGTTTACGACTATTTGGTGCAAAAAGGAATTGCCACCAATCGCTTATCCTACAAGGGTTTTGGTGAATCCAAACCGATTGCGGATAATGCAACCGAAGAAGGTAAACAACAAAATAGAAGAACAGAATTCACAATTACTGCAAAATAATTTCATCCAATTTCAACTGCATTTTTCCTTTACTTTGCAATCAAATTTTCAAACAAATATGGCTACTACTAAAACTTTTACTTGCATTTTATACAGCGTTGAAAACAATGTGGTATACATTACTTTAAATCGCCCCGAAGTGTTTAACGCATTTAATGATGAAATGAGTTATGAATTGCAGGATGCCTTGAAAATGTCTGCCAGCGATACTTTGGTACGATGTATAGTTTTGTCGGGTGCAGGAAAAGCGTTTTGCAGTGGGCAAGATTTAAAAGCAATAAAAGAAGTGGCTGGCAAACGCGATTTAAGTGAATCGTTACACAAGCGATACAATCCAATCATTAGGGCCATGCGCAATATGCCCAAACCCATTATCTGCGCTTTAAATGGTGTGGCAGCTGGTGCTGGATGCAGCATCGCGTTGGCTTGCGATATTATTGTAGCTGCCGAAAATTCAAGTTTAATTGAAGTGTTTGTAAATGTGGGCTTGGTGTTGGATAGCGGCTCGTCCTATTTTTTACCACGAATTGTGGGCAGTACCAAAGCATTTGAATTAGCAACAATGGGCAGCAAAGTGAGTGCTAATGAGGCTTTACAATTGGGCATCGTAAACAAAGTAGTTGCGTTGGAACAATTACATGAAGCCGTAAAAACCTACACCGATTATTATGCAACCGCACCCACAAAGGCAATTGGCTTAATGAAAAAAATGTTGAACAAATCGTTTCATTCCGATTTAGATAAGATGTTGGATTACGAAGCTTATTGCCAACAAATCGCTGGCAACAGCGCCGACAATGCCGAAGGTGTAATGGCTTTTAATGAAAAACGAAAACCAGTTTTTAAAGGCGAATAGATTTGAATTGGTGTTCTAAAACATCTAATAGTAGCTGCATTCGGCAACTTTCTATTTTTAATTTTAAATTCATTTCTCCTTAAAAACAATGTGGTGAAAATGTTTACTTTTGTTTTTATTCTTTGCAAATTTTTTTCTTTTTTCAATTTTGATTTTACGCCGAGCATACAATCTTTTCTTATCGCCCGATAAAAGTTTTACGCATTCGCTCTGCGATATTTTAGGATTTTGTCCTAAAAATTTATCGTTATACCATCTTGCATTCCGCCATAGTAGCCGCAGTAGCGATACCGAAGGTAATAACAACGAGCGATTAGAAATGTTAGGTGATAGTGTTTTAAAT
>CAIQHW010000440.1 GCA_903871715.1 uncultured bacterium | reverse complement strand
CGGCTTGCACGTGGATTGGCTTCTATCACATATACTTTTCCATCTTTAATTGCAAACTGAATATTTATCAAGCCTTTAATCTGCAATTTCATCGCAATTTTTTTGGCGTAATCTTTCATTTCAACAATCACCAATGGTGATAAATTAAATGGAGGTAACACCGCATTGCTATCACCACTATGAATGCCTGCTGGCTCAATGTGTTCCATAATACCCATCACATGAAAATTCTCTCCATCGCAAATGCCATCAATTTCAGCTTCCTGACAACGGTCTAAGAAATGGTCAATCAAAATGGTGTTATCAGGTAAGTGTTTCAATAAACTCAATACACCATTTTCCAATTCATCATCATTTATCACAATTCGCATGCGCTGCCCACCCAATACATAACTAGGTCGAACCAACACCGGATAGCCAATTTTATTTGCCACAGCCATTGCTTCATCAGCAGTGTGGGCTGTGCCATATTCAGGATACGGAATATTCATTTCTTTCAGCAAATCGCTGAATCGACCACGATCTTCGGCAATATCCATGCTGTCGAATGAAGTGCCTATGATTTTAATTCCTTTTTCAGTTAAGCGTTTAGCCAGTTTCAAAGCGGTTTGTCCGCCTAATTGAACAATCACTCCTTCAGGTTTTTCATGTTCAATAATTTCCCATAAATGCTCCCAGAACACAGGCTCGAAATACAACTTATCCGCCATGTCGAAATCGGTACTTACTGTTTCAGGATTGCAGTTAATCATGATGGCTTCATGACCACATTCTTTGATTGCCTGCAAACCATGTGTGCAGCAATAATCGAATTCAATGCCTTGCCCAATGCGGTTTGGGCCGCTGCCTAATACGATGTATTTTTTCTTGTCGCTTCTGATTGATTCATTTGCAGAATCGAAAGTGCTGTAGAAATAGTTTGTTTTACTTTCAAATTCAGCAGCGCAAGTATCAACCATTTTAAATCCTCTAACGATGCCTAATGATTTGCGATATTCATACACTTCATCTTCTGTGCATTTGTTGCCAACGAATTTTGCAATTTGTAAATCAGAAAAGCCCATTTGCTTGGCTTTCGTCATTTCTTCTTTTGAAATTTCTGTAAGCTTATCAAACTTCATTAAGTGTTTTTCTAAATCAACAATGCTTTGAATCTGGTACAAAAACCATTTATCAATCATGGTTGATTTATGAATGGTTGAAACCGTAGCACCAGCCATCAATGCATCTTTGATGCGGAATATTCTGTCCCATTTCGGTGTTTTGATGCTTTCTAAAATCTCCTCACTTTTCATCAACGATTTACCATAGTAACCTAAGCCAATCGCATCGTTTTCCAAACTCTGACAAGCTTTCTGAATCGCTTCTGGGAAGCTTCTGCCAATTGCCATTACTTCACCAACTGATTTCATTTGGAATCCTAGTGTATCATTTGCCCCTTTAAATTTATCGAAATTCCAACGTGGAATTTTCACAATTACATAATCCAAAGCTGGTTCAAAAAATGCTGAAGTTGTTTTAGTGATTTGATTTTTTAATTCATCCAGATTGTAGCCAATCGCCAGTTTTGCAGCAATTTTTGCAATCGGATAACCCGTTGCTTTACTTGCCAATGCTGATGAACGGCTCACACGTGGATTAATTTCTACTACAATAATTTCTTCCGTTTCTGGATTCATGGCAAACTGCACATTACATCCACCTGCAAAATTTCCTAGGTTTCGCATCATGCTGATGGCAGTATTTCGCATCAACTGAAATGCAGTATCGCTCAAAGTCATAGCTGGCGCAACAGTGATGCTGTCGCCAGTGTGCACACCCATCGGGTCGAAATTCTCTACAGTACAAATAATTGCAACATTGTTGTTGTTGTCTCTCAACAATTCCAGTTCATATTCTTTCCAACCTAATACCGCTTTTTCCACCAGCACTTCATGCATCGGGCTGGCTGTCAAGGCTCGGTTCAAGGCTTCATCCAAATCTTCTTTTTTGAAAACAATTCCACCGCCTGTTCCACCTAATGTGAACGATGGGCGAAGTACCAATGGAAATCCTATTTGTTGTGCAAATTCTTTTCCTTCTAAAAATGAGTTGGCAATATGTGCAGGACAAACCGGAATGCCCATTTCAATCATCCACAAGCGAAATTTTTCACGGTCTTCAGCTTTATCAATTGCTTTAATATCAACGCCAATCAGTTTTACATTGTATTGTTCCCATAAGCCAATTTCATCCGCTTCTTTGCAAAGATTCAAAGCTGTTTGTCCACCCATGGTTGGCAACACTGCATCAATTTTGTTTTCTTTCAAAATCTGCTCAATGCTTTCCGTATTTAATGGCAACAAATAAACTTTGTCAGCCACAATCGGGTCAGTCATAATTGTAGCAGGGTTGCTGTTAATCAGCACCACCTCAATTCCTTCTTCACGAAGCGAACGGGCAGCCTGAGAACCGCTGTAATCAAACTCACAAGCCTGACCAATAATAATTGGACCTGAACCTATGATTAGTACTGACTTTATGGATGTATCTTTTGGCACGATTGAATAATTTGATAATGAGATAATAAACTAATTTGCTAACTGTAAAATTAGCGGCGGTGTGCAAAGATAGAAAATGAATGAGGCAAGGAAAAATGGAAATAAGAATTTCTTAAAAAGAATTTGTAAATCATCAAAAAGAATGACACTATAAAAAAATCGAAAATGGTTTTTATTTTCTTTTCTCAAAATCAAGCACTTCATATTTGTTTGTATTTTTGGCAACTCGAAATTTTATTCATGCGCCGATTTCCATTTTTTTCTTTACTTTTTATTGTCATAATTTTTTCGTGCAAAACTGTGCACAAAACCCGAACCCGTGTTGAGGGCGTGCGCACACCACGAGCCGAGTTGTTGGAAAAATTGCAACACAGCGATTTTGATTATAAATGGTTTTATGCCAAAGCAAAAATTGAGTACGATGATTCTAGAAATAATCAAACCATTAATGCCATTATCAAAATGAAAAAAGATAGTGTGATTTGGATTTCGCTGAATGCAATTTTAGGAATCGAAGTGAGCCGAATATTGATTACGCCTGATTCGGTGAAGTTGATGGATAAATACAATAAACGATATTACAAACGCGATTTTAATTACTTGAAGCAAATTATTCACATGCCCAATATGACCTTTGATGTGTTGCAAAAAACCATCACAGGCAGCGATTTAAGTTTTGATAAAAGCAATGTGCAAGTAGAAAAAAATGACTCGAGTTATACCTTAGAAACCTCTGAAAACCAAATTCAAAGCGTTATTTGGCTCAATGCTTTAAATTTAACGATGAGCAAAAAGCAGTTGAAAAACAAAGTGATTAACCAAAGCTATGAAATGAATTATTCCGATTATCGTTTGCTGGCAGATAGACTCTTTTCTTACAAACGCAAAGTAAAAATTGAAAGCAAACAATCGGACAATTACACCATTGATATGGATTATAACAAAGTAATTTTAAACGAACCACAGAAATTTCCGTTTACAGTTTCTGATAAATATGAAGTGGTAAAATGAT
>CAIQHW010000439.1 GCA_903871715.1 uncultured bacterium | reverse complement strand
ATCTCTACGAGACGGAATGTTTTTTGCATAAAATATTTTGTTTTAGAAATTTGATAATAATAGTTAGACGTGGGTTTAATTTTTTTCCTTCGCTAGAAATAAACTAATTTATTCCTGTTGAAAATACTTGCAAAATGATGTTGAATAAGTTAAACAAAATGAAAAACAATTAATTGGTTTATACCTTTGCGCCTCCTTTAAAAAAAGATTTCATTGAAACAAAAAGCACTTTTTATCATCAATCCAAAATCGGGAACGCAACAAAAATGGCATTTACGCGAGTTGATTGAAAAGCATATCAGCAAAGATTTATTCGATTTCAACATCGAATTTACACAATATGCCAAACATGCTAAAACTATTGCTGCGCAAGCGGTTGAAGATAAAATTGATGTAGTGGTAATTGCCGGAGGCGATGGCTCTATTAATGAAGTGGCATCTTCATTAATTCATACTGATGTTGCCATGGGAATTATTCCGATGGGCTCGGGCAACGGACTGGCAAGGCATTTAGGGCTTTCATTAAATCCTTTGAAAGCGGTAAAGAAAATAAATTCTTCAAAAAAAATTCTGATTGATAGTTGTAAAATTAACAACGAAGTTTTTGTGAGTGCCGCTGGCGTTGGCTTTGATGGCTTGGTGGCGCATGAATTCAGCAAACACAAAAAACGTGGCGTGATGAAATATATTTTAGTTTCTTCACAAAAATTCTTCGGATACCAACCTAAACATTATGAAGTAGAAGTAGATGGTAAACAAATTAAAACAGATGCTTTTATGGTTGTTGTTGCTAATTCGCAACAATTTGGTAGTGGCTTGAAAATAGCTCCGCAGGCTGATTTACAAGATGGATTAATGCATTGCTGCATTTTAAAACCATTTAATATTGTTGCTGGAACATCACTTTTATATAATGGTTTTGCAGGAAAATTAAAGACGAATAAATTTTACGAATTGCTCGATTGTAAAGAAGTAAAAATAAAAGCTACCGAAAATTCATTGTGGCAAAAAGATGGTGAACCGATGCTATACAATCAACCCGAAGTACATTTTAAAATCAATCCAAAATCGCTGTGGATGTGGGTTTGATGTTATTCTTCCAAACTTAATTGTGCACCACTTTCCAATTCCAACTCTTTAATTTCTTTTACCGATGAACCAGCCAAACCCTTGATGGAACTGTACATGCCCACTGTATTTTGCATCACCAATTCAATTTGTTTTTCACGTTCTTTCCAAATTTTTTGAAACGAAACTTTTTCTTTTTCTAAATTAGTTTTCATTGCCGTAAAGCCTTGCACAATGGCTGACACATGATTTACAAATTCATTGCCCGTTAAATAATCATACAGCATGTGCATTTTATCGCCCTTATTTTCTTGCGATGATTTTGCCATTTCAATTTTCAAAACACCATCTCTCAACACAGTTGCCAAAGCTCTTACTTCGTTAAACGAACAAATCCACACCTCATCTTTTAATCCAAATTGCTCCATATCTTTTGGCATCGTTTCGGTTACAATCACCGCCACATCTGCTTTCGCGGTTCGCATATCGGCTTTTAATTTGGTTATCCATTCTTGCTGAAATATTTTTGTGCGTTTGCTTTCGTAAATTATTTTGCCGCATTCTTTGCCAAAATTATTTCTCACAATTTGCACACAATCAGCCCCACGAACACCTTTGCCCACTTCTTCAATCACATCAATTGGGAAAGAAGTTTGCAACAATTTTTCTAATGCCAACTCTTGCACTTCGCCTTGCGATTGCATGCTGCCTTGTTCCACTTTACGATTCATTTCTTCCAAATTCTTTTGCAGCGTTTGAATCAATAAATCTTTTTCATTCAGTTTCATAAACTGATTTTCGGCTTCTTTTTTTCGTGCATTTTCTTCAATCAATTTTCTTTCAGCATCCATTTTTCGTTGCACTTCCAATTCCATCATTTCTTGCTTCTCTTGTAGTTCTTGTGTTTTTTTACGCATCTCCAATTCCAATTGTATAGCTGCTTTCAGGCGTTCGTCTTTTTTTGCATTTTCTTCTTGTAATGCTTTTAATTGTTGTTCGTTTTCCGATTTCAATTCTTTTTCAATCGCAATTTTTTGT
>CAIQHW010000438.1 GCA_903871715.1 uncultured bacterium | reverse complement strand
TCATTGTTTTTAATTTCATTTTTATATTTTTCAGGAATAGCTGATAGCTTATCTTCAAATTCGCCCAACAAGATTAATTTTACATTTGGATGCTTAGTTTCTAAGTCTAAAAATGATTCTATCAATTCAATAATCCCTTTGTCAACAACCATTCTACCCACAAAAAGCAAATAAAAATTTTTAGAAGAAAAAGATATTTTTTTCTTCACCTCAGCAATTTTTTCTTCCTTCAAATTATCTTTGTTAAATTGAGATTCATCAAACCCATTGGATGAGCCATAACTAATTATCTTCAACTTGTCCTTACTAATTAAATTCTCTTTCAACAAATACTCAAACATCGATTTTGAATTAGGCAATACTTCATCTGCTCCAGCATAAGTAATCTTTTCTGTGGCTACAAGAATTTTCTTTTTTAGTCCTCTGGCGGTCATTAACGGAAGTCCAGCTATAGTATGAATTTTAATTGGTACTCTAGCAATTCTTGCAGCTATCATTCCTATCAAACCAGCTTTTGGTGTGTGTGTGTACTATTGTCGGTTGGTATTCTAAAAAGAAAAACACCATTTTTATCAAACAATATAAATCAGTAAGCGGTGTAATTTTTCTTGTTAAAGGAAATGCGATGTGCCTCACATTTTCTGACTTACAAACTTCCGCCACCTCATTACCGCCAGAACTAATTGTTAAAACTTCAAAGCCTTTTTCTTGCATAAAACACATTTGCCCCTTCAATAACACTTTAAGTGAAATTGGGACTGTAGTAATTCTTACAATTTTAATTGAGGGATGCAAGACTTTGATTTATTTGCCCCAAAACTATTTTCAATAGTTTGCCTAATGTTTAAAAAAGACTTATGGATTGTTTAAAAAAACTACTCCTTAATGTTAAGTTCTTTAACAAAACTTAAATTCTTTAATTGCTTTAAATTATCGCCTTGCAATGTGAGATGTTGAATAGTATTTTGCTTTATTGAAGTGTAAGTCCCCCAAAATTGTTCAGTCGAAAAATTATTTTCTACTACAGAAATTGATTCAATCGGGTAATTAATGGTTAAATCCATCAGTGGACATTTTCCATTCACATTGAAATTGTTTTGCGTAATAACAAAACTTTTAGCTCCAAAATTTCTAAACAGAACAAAATCTGTTGTTACACTGTTTTTAAAAAATAAAATATTACCAACTTGTGATGAAGTGCTAGATAATGATACTACATAATTAGTAGCCTTTAAACTGAATGAATTATTTGAGATAACAATACTATCGTTTTTCTGAATCAAAGTAATAGCAGATTGACTTTTCATTTTTTTTGTAAGAAGAAATTGATTACTCTGAATTGAAATATTTTTCGACCGGCAACACCAAATAAAACAATTCACAAACTGATTATTTTCTATCATAAAATTATTTGCCAATTGCAAGGTATCAATACCGCCAACGGATAGATTATAACAGTTGCTAAAAAGATTATGATGTATACTCACATCTTTTGTTATACCTCTTTGTGGCTCTGTGTGAATACTTGATTTAACTGTGGAATCAAAATAACAATGACTAATTTCGATATGATTAAATCCACTTCCCAATGTAATTGCATCGCGATGTGTGTTTGAAAAAAAACAAGAATCAATCAAAATATTTGTTGATGGAAATTTACCTAATCCTCTCATCCCAATTCCATCGCCACCTGTATTTATAAAAGTGCAATTGCTGATTTTTATTCCCCTTGCTTCATTAATATAAATGCTGTGCAAATGCTCATTCAATTTTCCTTTTTTTATTTGCGCTAAGCCATTTCCATCAAAAATCAGGTTGGAAATTTTTACTTGCTCAATTTTTTCTACGTAAAATATTCTTGTAAAATTTTCTTGCTGTGGCATCAACTTAATAATTGATTTCATTCTTTCTCCTTGAACAGTAATGTTGCCTTTTAGATAAATGCAACCTGCTTCGGAAGGGCTTTTTCTTGAAACCAAGTAAATTCCTTCAGGAAAAAAAATGATTGAATTTGCAGAGGCATTATCAATAGCTCTTTGAATTGCTTTTGTATCATCGCTAATGCCATCTGCTTTTGCACCCAAAGATTTTACATTAATTACTTGTTGCGCAAAGAGAAATTTAGTTGTGAGAAAAAAGAATAAGATTAGTTTAATTGATTTCATTTTGGTAAATCAAATTTTCGTTCAACTGCTTTGAATTTTCCATTTGCACCCAACGAAATTTCATTCAAAATCTTTATTTCAATTTTGATTTTGTCGCCTAATCTATCCTGCAAATTCTTTATCAGCGATTGTTGAATTTCTTCATTGTAGCTATTATCTACTTCATTTAAAACTTCGATTAAATCAATTTTGTGTTGAATAATTTTTGATTTTAAAATTCCTGTTAAGCCCTTGTAAGCCGTATCCATTCTACCGACATAACCTTTCTGTTCAGTGAACAAAATATCTTCTTGTCTGCCAATGATTTCTTCCACAATTGGCATATTACAACCACAATCACATTTTTGATAAGTAAAGGTTTGAGCTGAAATTTTTACCCAATCACCTGTTCGGTATCTAATCAAAGGTGTTTTCCATTGTCGAAGACTTGTAATTACCAATTCAGCATATTCATTTGGTTGAGCTGGTTTATTCTTGATATTATAAAACTCAAAAATTCCAGAATCAACATTTAAATGCAATTTACCAGCTTTACATTCCATTATAAATGGACCGCCTTCTGATGAAGAATATTGATTATACACTCTGCATCCAAATGCTTTTTCAATTTCTTCT
>CAIQHW010000437.1 GCA_903871715.1 uncultured bacterium | reverse complement strand
TGCAGCCTTATTTTGTGGTTCGCTTTATTGGCAATTTTTAAACAAAGATAATTTACCAGCGACTTGGCAAAGCTTTAAAAATGATTGGCAATCACTCAATTATTTCTATTTAATTATTGTAGTGTTGATGATGATTTTAAACTGGAGCATTGAAGCTTTAAAATGGAAATTACTCATCAAAAAAATGCAACCACTCCAATTTGGGCAATCACTAAAAGGAGTGTTATGTGGTGTAGCTGTTGGCACTTTTACACCCAATAGAATTGGTGAATTTGGCGGCAGAATTTTGTACTTAAACTATCATCAACGTATCAAAGGTATTGTGGTTACCCTCATCGGCAGCTTTGGGCAAATTATGGTAACGCTCACTACTGGCTTGCTTGCCAGCTACATTTTCATTTTAAAATACCTCAACATAGCATTCATCAAAAACAATGAGGGCATTTTATTGAAATCAACTTTGATTATTTCTATTTCACTTTTAATTGGTTTGTTTTTGTTGGTTTATTTCAATTTAAATTTGATTGAAAATTTGTTTCAACGCATTCCTGCATTGCGAAAAGTGAAAAAATATTTTAGCATTGTAAGCACATTTGGATATGTTGATTTGTTAAAACTATTATTGCTTTCTTATTTTCGATTTGTAGTATTTGCGTTGCAATATTTTTTATTGCTAAAGTTCTTTAACATTGATGCACCGCTACTTTCCTCCCTACTAATGATTTGTTTAATCTTTTTCGTGCAAACCATTATCCCCACTTTTACTATCACCGAATTAGGTGTAAGAGGAAGTGTTTCTACTTATTTTTTTAGCTACTTAATTCCTGCCTCAAAAAATTTAGGCATAGTATATGCTTCATCCACATTATGGATTATCAACTTGATTGTTCCTGCAATTTTTGGAGCTATCTTTTTGTTAAGAAAAAATTTGAGTGATTAATTTTCTTTCTGAAAATATTTTTGAAAATGAAAAAAAAATTTTTCTTTTTGTTGGCAGTTGTTATTTCTTGCTACACAAATTTTGTTGCAAAAGCCGACACCGATACTTTATTGTTGCACAAATTAGTGAATCGTGCGTTCAAGGCTGGCGAGCATTTACAATACAAGGTGTATTATACTAACAGCCTAATGTATGTGCCAGCAGGCGAAGTGGCATTTGATGCCAGCATTGAAAAATACAACGAAAAAACTTGTTGGCATTTTAAAGGATTTGGCAAAACTTATAAAACTTATGATTGGTTTTTTAAAGTGCAAGATTTATACGAAAGTTATGTAGATACTTTAAACATGCTGCCCATCAAGTTTTTAAGAGATGTGCATGAAGGTGGATATAAATTGTATCACAATGTTACGTTTAAACAAGAGCAGAAAATTGCCATTAGCACCAATGGTATTTTTAAAGTGCCTTATGGTATTCAAGATATTATGAGTGCTGTGTTTTCAGTTCGAAATATTGATTGCAGTAAACTAAAAATGGGCGAAAAAGTGCCTTTCAAAATTTTTATTGATGATGAAATTTGGCCCGTATATGTAAAATATGCTGGCAAAGAAAAAGTGAAAGTAAAAGCTGGTACTTTTAATTGTGTAAAATTTATTCCTTACCTTATCAAAGGACAGTTATTTAAAGGTGGCGAAGGTATGTCGCTTTGGATTACAGATGATGCCAATCACATTCCTGTACGCATCGAATCTGAAGTTTCAGTAGGCTATGTAAGAGCCGATTTGCATGATTATGCCAATATCAGAAACACTTTTAGTTCAAAAGTAAAATAGTTTTTCTGATTAAAAACTTTCAAAAACTCAAAATTATTTCTTCACACAAAACAACAAATTGCTTTCGTTCAATTTCCATTTGTAGCCAGTGCCGAAAGGAATTGGCGCAATTGTTTTTGCATTATTTTGATAGTAAGTCAATCTGTCTTTTTCGTGAATGTAAGGAAAATCACGGGTTGCGCCTGTAAATGCACCATAGTAAGTTAAATTCCATTTGCCATCATTTACCGCATTCAAAGGCAAACCGCTATCATCATTTAAAATGATTGAACTTTTATCCAGCACCAAATTTTTCATGGTTGTAAATGTTGGTGTGTGCATCAAATAAGAAGCTGCTTTGATGAATGTTTGTGTATGGTCAAAATTCTTTTTTACAAAATTTACATAACCTGTGTTGCCTGCTGCAATGGCTTTATCTTCCACATCTCCGCTGAAATAATAAAGCGTTGCTAATTTTTTTGTGGATGGATTGACAAAAGTAATTTTCACACCACGAGTGTAATCTTTGTTCGATTCATCTTTCATGCCGCTTGCAATCACATGCTCTGCGCCGGTTTTATCTAAGCCAATAAATTGTTGGTCAACAATATTGCAATTTGTTCGAGCCAAGAAAAAATAAAGCACAGGTAAAACGCCTGTGAATTTTGAAGCATAAAAATCATGCCCCATGTAGCTTGTAATGAAATAACCACGTTCAATCAATGTTTTCAAGCCTTTGTTTAATTCTGTAAATCCTTTGTTCAAATCTTTTTCATTCATTTCTTTCGGATGAATTTCATTGCCCACCAATTCCAATCCAGCCAATACATACTTATTACCATTCGGATAAATTTCATAAATGTTCAACCAGTCTGGTCCGCTGAAAGGGTAGAAAACATTGGCTTCTTGCTTGCGATATTTTCCAAATTGCTCGTCATACCATTTTTGCATCACCTGCAATCTTTTGGTGTCATACATTTTCCAAACCGAATCAACATGCTTTGAATAATTTACCCAAACATTTTTCGATTCTAAAGTTTCAAAATCATTTTTTTCTAACTGCGGCATACCTGCAATGTATCGTGCAGCCTCGTTGTAAGCATTGTCTTTAAAGACATAAGCCGTGTCTTTTTTTACAGCAACAGTATCTGTTTTGTGATTGTTGCAAGCCACCAAACTGGTGAAACTGATGCCGATAAGCAAGTTGAAAATCATTTTCATTTTTATTGATTGAGTGTTTATTTTTTAGAAATTATAAGCGTTCGAAATTACGTTCTTCGGTTGTTTCATCTTCATTTTTTGTGGAAGAAAAAGTTTTTTTCTTGGGTGAAAAATAATAGAAAACTAAACCAGATAAGGCAGTTGCAAAGCCAATCAAGCTCACTTTTGGATTGCCGATGATGGTGAAATAAATCATCCACAAAGCCAATGCAATAAAAATAATTGGCACCACAGGATAACCCCAAGTTTTGTAATTATTTGTTTCGCTTAATTTTCTTCTGCGTATGATAAAAATCCCGAAAACGGTGAGCAAGGTTATCAAACTTAAAGTGAACCCGATGTAAGTGAAAATATCACCGTAAGAAGATGTGAGCATCAATAAAAGTGCAATCGTCATTTGCACCAGCGTAGCCACGTAAGGCGCACCAGCATTGTTTTTGATGGCTGCGAAGGAAAAGAATTTATAGTCTTCGCCCATCACTTGTGTAACTCGTGGTCCTGCAAAAATCATTGAGCTAATTGATGCGACTAATGCTAAACTGAAGAACATACCATAAATCGTTCCCATTTTTTTCCCAAAAATATTAATAGCTGCAATCAGCCCCGTATCAGCATTGGCAGGTTTTCCAATTTCTGTGAAAGGAATATTTTGCAAGAAAGTGTAGTTCAATAAAAAGTATAAAACGGTTACAATCAAAGTTCCAAAAACCATTGCTCGTGGTATATTTCGTTGCGGATTTTTTATTTCGCTGGCAAAATATGCGGCTGCATTCCAGCCTGAAAAAGCATAGGAAACAAAGATGAGAGAAATGGCATAAGGAGTACTCAGCATATCTTTCAAAGCATCACTGCTGAAATTAATTGGGTAATGTTCTTTATTTCCCATAATAAAGCCACCTGCAATCAATATGAAAATCAAAATCAATTTTAAAATCGTAAAGAAGTTTTGAAACTGGCTACCAAATTTCACACTAACAGAATGAATAATCGAGATTACAATCACTACAACAATCCCAACTTTTAAAGGATTTATTTCGGGTAAAACGCCATGCACATATTCACCCAATATCATAGAGTTCACTGCAACAGGTGCTGCGAAGCCCACTGTGATTGAAATCCAGCCGCTTACAAAACCAATAGCTGGATGATAAATTTCGGATAATAAATTGTATTCGCCACCGCTTCGTGGAAATTTTGTTGCTAATTCACTATACACCAACGAACCGCAAAGTGCCGCCAATCCACCAAAAATCCACAACATCAATAATGCAAAACCTGAATGAATAGCACCGACTTGAAAAAACAAACTGGTAAAAACGCCAGTGCCAATCATATTGGCAATAACCAAAAATGTGGCGGTGTTTAAACCAATAAGTTTTGTGGATTTTTCTGAACTCACTATTAAAAAAAATGAT
>CAIQHW010000436.1 GCA_903871715.1 uncultured bacterium | reverse complement strand
GGGAGTTCTTCGGCGGTTTTTTTGTTTAAATTAAGGCAGTTTCGCTTTTTGAAAAAAATTAGACAATACACATTTCTTCTGCACAATTATTGTTGACTACATCACTTTAATGCTTCGGATAATTTTATTTTTGAAAAAATATTTTTCACGAAATAAAATCAAAATCATGAACAATTTAAAAGGCGGCGAATTTGTGGTAAAAGATTCTATCATTGCTAATACCTTTACCCCAGCCGATTTCAGCGAAGAACAACATTTAGCTGCACAAACTTGTCATCAATTTTTAGAAACCGAAGTGTTTCCAAATTTAGATAAAATTGATGCACAAGAAAACAACATCATGGTTGATTTGCTGAACAAATGTGGCGAATTGGGATTGCTCGGAGCTTCGATTCCTGCTGAATATGGCGGCATTGGCGAAGATTTTATAACCTCTACTTTAATTAATGAAACATTGGGCGCAGGGCATTCATTTGCGGTGGCGAGTGCTTGCCACACAGGCATTGGCTCATTACCCATTTTATATTTTGGCAATGAAGCCACCAAACAAAAATATTTACCAAAATTAGCCACTGGCGAATGGAAAGGCGCATACTGCCTAACCGAGCCTGGCAGCGGCAGCGACGCATTAGCTGCAAAAACTAGAGCCGAACTTTCGGCTGATGGAAAACACTATATTTTAAACGGACAAAAAATGTGGATTACCAACGCAGGCTTTGCAGATGTATTTTCTGTTTTTGCAAAAATAGATGGCGATAAATTTACTGGATTTGTTGTAGAACGTGGCTTTGAAGGCATTTCATTTGGCGAAGAAGAACACAAAATGGGTATCAAAGGCAGCAGCACACGACAAGTATTTTTTAATAATTGCAAAGTGCCTGTTGAAAATGTATTGGGCGAAATTGGCAAAGGTCATAAAATTGCTTTCGACATTTTAAATATTGGCAGATTGAAATTATGCGCAGCTACATTGGGCGGTGCAAAACGCAGCATGAATATAGCTTTACAGTATGCTATTACTCGTCAACAATTTAATTTGCCGATTGTAAAATTTGGTGCTATCAAACATAAATTGGCTGAAATGGCAATCAAAATTTTTGCCAGCGAAACTGCATTGTATCGCACCGCAGCATTGATTGCCGACATGGAAAAAGATTTAAGTTCGCAAGGCATGGATTTGTCGAAAGCCTTGCTGATGGCTTCGGAAGAGTATGCTGTGGAATGTGCTATTTTAAAAGTTTTTGGTAGCGAAGCATTAGATTATGTGGTAGATGAAGGTGTGCAAATCCATGGTGGATACGGGTTTAGCGAAGAATATCCAATGGCTCGAGCTTATCGCGATTCACGAATAAATCGAATTTTTGAAGGCACTAACGAAATCAATCGTTTGCTTTCGGTAGATATGCTTTTGAAAAAAGCAATGAAAGGCGAATTAGATTTGCTAACGCCAGCAACTGCTGTGCAAAAGGAATTGATGAGCATTCCTGATTTTTCAGAAAGCAATGAAGGCTTGTTAGCTGCCGAGAAAAAAGTAGTTACTAATTTGAAAAAAGCTGTGTTGCTAACTGCTGGTGCAGCCGTCCAAAAATTGATGATGAAATTAAGTACCGAACAAGAAATATTAATGGATTGCGCTGATATGCTGATGGAATTATACATCTGCGAATCACTTTTATTGAGAGTGGGAAAAATGATACAACTCAATGGTGAAAACAGTACGACGGTTC
>CAIQHW010000435.1 GCA_903871715.1 uncultured bacterium | reverse complement strand
CGTGGCTATGATTTTCTAAAAAATATTTTTCAATTTGGCTTTTTAATTCTTCAATTCCAACATTTTCAGTAGCAACTGTTTTGACAACAGGAATTTGCCAATGCCTGTGAAAGCGTTCATGAACAAGCATTTCTAAGTTTTTTATAAACCCTTCGGCATTGGGCAAATCGCTTTTATTCACCACAAAAATATCTGCAATTTCCATTAAACCTGCTTTCATATTTTGCACTTCATCGCCCGAAGATGGCGTCAATGCTACAATTGTTATATCAGCCAAACCAGCAATTTCCACTTCACTTTGTCCCACACCTACTGTTTCTATAATAATTAAATCAAAGTTTCCAGTCTTCATCACATCGCATACTTCCAAAATTTTTTCGCTCAAACCGCCCAATGAGCCTCGGCTTGCGACCGAGCGAATAAAAACGTTTTCCGAATTAAAATGCTCTGCCATTCTAATTCTATCACCCAACAACGAACCAAAATTAAATGGCGATGATGGGTCTACCGCAATAATTCCAACCCTTTTTTCGTTTTGTAAATAAGCACGAATTAAAGAATTGCTAATCGTACTTTTGCCTGCACCTGGTGCGCCTGTAATGCCCACCACAGGCGTATTTGATGGCGAAAGACTTTCGAGCAATGTTTCATAATTAGGCATTTCATTTTCAACAATAGAAATGTTTCGAGCAAGCGTTTTGTATGTTTGAAAAGTTTGTTTCACGATGTTGATTTCAAAAGAAATATTACTTTCACGAAAATAGTGGATAAAAAATTGACGATATTAAATTCTTCAAAAGTGCGCCGAGAAATTACTTTCTGGTGCTGCAATATAATTGTTGTTAGTTTGCTGTTTAGCAAATTTTTACTCACACTGGGCATGATTGGTTTAATTGCCAATGCTGTATTAAATCCCAACCTAAAAATTTATTTAAAAAAATTCTTCAACAACAAGCTGGCATTGGCTTTCACAGCTTTGTTTGTGTTGTATTTATTGACCTATTTCAACTCCGAAAATTTACATTACTGGGCTGAAAGAGTGAGAATAAAATTGCCATTTTTGATTTTGCCTTTTGCCATCAGTTCGTTGTTTCCTTTGCCACAAAAAAGATTTGAAACGGTGTTGGCAATTTTCTTTTTTACAATTTTCTTAACGACTGTTTATTCGATGATAAATTTCAGTTTTCATTTTGCTGAAATCAGCAATGGCTATTATTCTGCCAAAACAATGTGGACGCCGAAAGACCATATCCGCTTCAGTTTGGCGGTTGCCATTTGTGTTTGGATTGGGATTTATTTGTATCGCCAATCGTTTTTTATTTGGCATAAAAACGAAAAATTTTTTTTCTTTTCAGTCGCTTTCTTGCTAATAATTTATCTCCACATTTTATCAGTTCGCAGTGGTTTGTTGGGTTTTTATTTAAGCGCATTTTATTTTGTGTTTTACTTTTTATTGATAAAAAAACAATGGAAATATGCTTTGGTAGTGTGTTCTACGGTAGTAATTTTTTTTTGGTTGGCAATTAATTTTTCGCCGACACTCTCCAAAAAAATAAATTACATGCACTACGATGTGGCGCATTTTTTTGATGGCAGCAATGTAAGTTATCACAGCGATGCTGCAAGATTGATGAGCCAAAAAATGAGTTGGGAAGTTATCAAAAAAAATATTTGGTGGGGCGTTGGTGTTGGTGATGTAGAAGATAATGTGAAAAATGAATACGCCGTGCAACATCCTGAAATTGAGGAAAATCAACGACTCGAGCCTCACAATCAATTTTTATTTTGTTGGACAGCTTTAGGATTAGTTGGATTGATATTATTTTTCTCACCCATTTTTTCAATTTTTTTTGCAGGAAATAATTTAAAAAAGTGGTTGTTCAGTGCTGCTTATTTGATCTTGTTAAGTTCATTTTTTACTGAAGCAACGCTCGAAACTCAGGTTGGTACTGCATTATTTCTATTTTTTGTATTATTATTTCATTTTCAATTTCATCAAAAAAAATTGACAGCATGAAAATTAGTGTAGTCGTCATCACTTTTAACGAAGCAAAAAATATCGCTCGATGTTTACAATCGGTAAAAAATATTGCTGATGAAATTATTGTGGTGGATAGTTTTTCAACCGATGAAACATGCTCCATTGCTGCATCTTACAGAGCAAAAATCATTCACCATAAATTTGAAGGGCATATTCAGCAAAAGAATTTTGCCAAAAATTTAGCTGCCAACGATTTTGTTCTATCGTTAGATGCTGATGAAGTATTGGATGATAATTTGAAAAGTTCAATTCTTGAAATCAAATCTGGTGGCTCGTTTGACGGTTATAAAATGAATCGGCTCACCAACTATTGCGGCAAATGGATTCATCACAGTGGCTGGTATCCAGATACAAAATTGCGATTGTGGAATAAAAACAAAGGCAATTGGGGTGGCGAAAATCCACACGATGAATTTTTTTTAGTACTCAATTCTTCTATAAAACATCTTAAAGGAAATATTTTACACTACAGCTATTACACTTTAGCCGACCACGATAAGCAAATAGAATATTTCACCAATATCGCCTCCAAAGCGGCTTTTGCTAATGGAAGAAGAAGTTCGATTTTTAAAATTATTTTTTCGCCTACCATCAAATTTTTGAAAATGTACTTTTTCCAATTAGGATTTTTAGATGGTTATTTTGGTTTTGTGATTGCTCGAAAAAGCGCTTACGCTGCATTTTTGAAATACAAGAAACTTCAAAAGTTACAATCTTAATTTTTCAATAACATCATTTACTTCAATTTGCTGAATGCAACTGCATATTAATGGTTGCTTTTTGCAAGCGTTGCAATCTTTTTCAATCACCAAATAATCTGCTTTTTCGCCAATTGGTTTCCAGCGTTTTGGGAAAATTGGGCGCATGGGTGCATACAAACCGATAGCCCGTTTTCCCAGCATGGATGCGATATGTAGGGGACCAGTACTGGCTGCAACTAATCCATCACATTCGTTGATAAAAGAAACAAATTCGGGCAAAGTAAATTTTCCAGTTACATCGTGCACATGATTGGGCAAGGTTTTCAACCAATCATTCAACAACAATTTTTCGGCATCATTGCCCGAAATGAAAATATTAAAATGCGATGCTGGTAGTTTTTCAATCAACTGCAAATACTTATCCAAAGCCCATTCACGAGCGCTGCCTTTTGATTTTGGATGTAAAATCAAATTGAGTTTTTGGTGGTCAATCAATTTTACAACTACGTGTTGCAATGGCTTTGGCGATTGCAAATTGTAAAACTCAAATAATTTTTCGGTTTCAAAATTTGCATTTTGCAATAGGTTTTTAGCTAACGAAATATTCAATTGCGCTTCGTGCAAATCAGAATTTTTACGATGCAATGAAATTAGTTGATTGCATGTAAACCAATGATAGATGCGGCTTTTGGTGCCAATGCGTAAATTTATTTTAGCTCGTTTCGCTGCTTTGGCAATAGTTTTTTTGGGGTAAACATGTAGGATGCAATCGGCATTAATGGTTTGCAAAAACTGTTTTTGTTCTTCGGCAGATTTACTTTTCACATCATCCCAATTATAAAATTCATCCACATTTTTTGAAAGCGAAATAATAGGTTGTGTGTAAGAATTGCCGAGAAAAGAAATTTTACAATCGGGCATTTCTTTTTTCAACACACAGACCAAAGGCAGCGACAGCACTACATCGCCGATGGCATCGGTTCGTGAGATGAGAATATGTTTTGGTTGAAATGGCATTGTTATAAATATTAATCATCGCCCCAAACCTTAGTTCCATCGCTGCAATTGGAGCAGATGTCGATATTTTTTCGGGAAATGGAAATTTGTTTTCTGAAATTTTTATACGCTTCATTGTGCCAAATTTCTTTAAAGCTTTTATTTTTCAAATCGCCCAAATGATGTGTGGCATCTTTATCAAAGCAACAAGGTACAACCAATCCATCCCAACTGATAACGCAGCTGTGTTGCAGCTTCCAGCAATGATTAGCCAATTTATTTTTGATTTTGTAAGTACCGTCATTTTGCAAAGCATAACGAGAATATTTATCTATAGTCGGGATCAAAGGGTTGCCATTTTCAAAATCATAAATCTGTGCTGTTTTGAATTTTACATCATCCACTCCAATTTCTTTGGCTAATTTTTTCACTTCCTCAATTTGATGTTCATTGGGTTTTACTACCAAAAACTGAAAAAAGATGTAAGGCGTTTTGCTGTTCAATTCTTTTTTCCATTTCACAATATTTCTTGCTCCTTGCAAAACTTTTTCCAAGTTACCACCTACTCTATATTGCTCATACACATCTTGTGTTGTACCATCCAATGAAATAATCAATCTGTCCAAACCACTTTCCACAGTACGTTTGGCGTTTTCATCGGTTAAATAATGAGCGTTGGTTGAAGTAGCGGTATAGATCTTTTTTGCGCTGGCATATTTCACCATTTCCAAAAAATCGGGATTTAAATAAGGTTCGCCTTGAAAATAAAAAATCAAGTACAACAACTCTTTGTGCAAATCATCAATCGTTGTTTTGAAAAAATCTTTTTGCAACATGCCCGTTGGTCGAGTGAATGCCCGTAAGCCACTTGGGCATTCTGGGCAACGTAAATTGCAACTGGTGGTGGGTTCAAAGGAAATTGTAATCGGCATACCCCATTGAATGGGGTTACCAGTCCATTTAGAAAAATAAAAACTGCTCAATACTTTTGTAGCGTTGAAAGCCCTTTGTGGTGTGAGTTTGCGGAGTAGATTAAAAGTGTCGGTGAAATTTATCATTATGCCATCACTTTATTTTGCAATGATGAAAGTTGTTGTTCTTGAATTTTCACTTCTACAATTTGATTGATTTTATTTTCATCAAAAGGTAAACTGATGCGTAAATAATTATCTGAATAACCTTCCATCCTACCGTTTTTATTTTCAGATTCAAACAAAACTTTTCGAGTTGTATTTTCAAATTGATTGCGAAAATGATGCATCAATTTTGAACTTAAGTTTCGTAGCGTTTGATTACGTTGCTTGCGAAGGTTCATTGGTACTGCATTTGGAAGCGATGTAGCCAAAGTATTTAATCGTTCGCTGTAGGTGAATACATGTAAATAACTTATCGGCAGTGAATGAGTAAAATCGAAAGTAGTTTTAAAATCTTCTTCTGTTTCGCCTGGAAAACCAACAATCACATCAGCGCCAATGCAAGCATGTGG
>CAIQHW010000434.1 GCA_903871715.1 uncultured bacterium | reverse complement strand
TTTTGCATAGATGAAAAACCAACATTTCGTTTCATCGCAAAACCTCAAATAGTTATGCAACAGAAAGTTTTTTTAGCGGCAATAATTTTATTGCTATCGTTTTCCAAAATCAATGCACAAAATGTGGGCATCGGCACCACATCGCCTAATGCCTCGGCAAAGCTGGAATTGAGCGATGCCAACCGAGGTTTTTTACCGCCACGAGTGGCATTGGTAGCCACAAATAATACCACCACACCAGTAGCTTCGCCAGCAACTGGATTAATGGTATACAACACTGCCACAGCTGGAAGCGGAACTAATGCTGTATCGCCAGGCTTTTATTATTTTGATGGAAGCAATTGGGTAAAATATTTAAGTGGCACACAAGCTTGGCAATCAACAGGTAACAGCGGCACTGCAGCAGGAACAAATTTTATTGGCACCACTGATGCCACAGATTTTGTTACCAAAACAAATGCCACCGAAGTAATGAGAGCTACAAGTGGCGGCAACATTGGTGTTGGCACCACTTCGCCAGCTGAAAAATTGGAAGTGAATGGAAATATAAAAGCTACGAATTGGCGCAGTTATGGTTTTAATAGAACAGTTCCATCGAACGTGAATGACGCTGTGGATATAGGTTCTTTCAACTTTACCAATGGAGGTGGATTTTTAGATATTTCAATTGTGGTGCCTTCATCAGGATTTTCTGTTTCAAAATATTATGCGCTGCCAATTAAATATTCTCAAACAGGTGGAAGTTGGGTAACAGTTACACCTAGCAACAACTCAGGTTCTTACTCGGGGAACGATTTTGATATGGATTATAATGTGAATGGCGGAACTTGCTCTTTACGTATCAGAAGAACATTAGGCAGCACTGCTGGAACGGCTTATGTAACGCTTCGTCATCAAGGTGTGATGAGCGATGTGTTTACTTCTTCAACTACTGTAAATACAGTATCAGCACCATCCACATCAACAGCTTCAAATGGTGTAAATTCAGTTAGCAATGCATCAACTGCCAATACATTAACAACCACAGTAAATGGCATTACAGGCTCAACAGTGAACATTGTCAATTCTAATTCAACAAGCTTAAGTGGTACAAATTTAACTTCAACAGTAAATGGTGTGGCTGCTACAGCGTTAGATATTTCGCCAGCAATTAATGCCACAGCATGGAGTAAAACAGGCAACAGTGGCTCAACTGCAAGTACAAATTTTATTGGCACCACAGATGCCACTGATTTTGTAACCAAAACAAATGCAACTGAAGTGATGAGAGCTACAAGTGGCGGAAATATTGGCATTGGCACTACATCGCCTGCCGAAAAATTGGAAGTAAATGGAAATATAAAAGCCACCAATTTGCGTACTTATGGTTTCAACAGAACTGTGCCAACCGCAGTAAATGATGCTGTAGATATTGGCACTTTTACATTTACCAATGGCGGTGGTTATTTGGATATTTCTATTGTAGTACCCAGTGGTGGTTTTTCTGTTTCGAAATATTACGCCTTGCCTATAAAATATTCGCAAACCAGCGGTGCATGGGTTTTAGTGTCGCCTAGCAACAACACTGGTTCTTACTCAGGCAACGATTTTGACATGGATTATAATGTAAGTGGCGCAAATTGTACGTTACGAATTCGCCGAACAGCAGGCAACACGGCTGGTACAGCTTATGTAACCATTCATCATCAAGGTGTAGTAAGTGATGCGTTTACAGCTTCAACAACAGTAAACACAGTTAGTGTTCCATCTACTTCAACAGCAGCAGCAAACAGCAATTGGACGCAAACAGGCAACAGTGGCTTAACCGCAGGCAATAATTTTATTGGAACAACTGATGCAGTGGATGTGGTTACCAAATCAAATAATACCGAAGTAATGAGAGCTACCAGCAGTGGTAAAGTAGGCATTGGCGTTACCTCACCAGCAGAAGTGTTGGATGTAAATGGAAATATAAAGTTGAATAATTTTCGCACCAATGGTTTCACTCGAACTGTGCCAACTGCCGTGAACGATGCGGTGGATATAGGTTCTTTCGCTTTTACTAATGGCGGCGGTTTTTTAGATATTTCGATTGTGGTGCCAAGTGGCAGTTTTTCGGTTTCAAAATATTATGCTTTGCCCATTAAATTTTCGCAAACTGGCGGAGCTTGGGTAATTGTAACACCAACAGGCAATACAGGAAGTTATTCGGGTAATGATTTTGATATGGATTACAATGTAAATGGTGGAACATGTTCGTTGCGCATTCGCCGAACAGCAGGCAGCACAGCAGGTACTGCGTATGTAACCATCAAACAAGAAGGTGTAGTAACTGATGCATTTACAGCATCAACCACCGTAAATACAGTAACAGTGCCTACTACCAGCTCTAATCCTGCGGCAGCAAATACAAATTGGAGTCAAACAGGAAATAGTGGATTAACTGCTGGCACAAATTTTATTGGCACAACCGATGCTGTCGATGTAGTTACAAAATCAAATAACACCGAAGTGATGAGAGCTACAAGTGGCGGCAATGTTGGCGTTGGCGTTTCATCACCAGCCGAGAAATTAGATATTAATGGTGATATGCGATTAGGAAATTTAAGAACAAAATCATTTACTCGAACCATGCCAACAGCCGTGAATGACGCTGTGGATATAGGTTCGTTTGGCTTTACCAATGGCGGTGGCATTTTAGATGTTTCTATTGTTGTACCATCCAGCAGTTTTTCTGTTTCCAAAAAATATTTGTTGGCAATAAAATATTCGCAAACTGGTGGGGCTTGGACTGTGGCTGCTCCTGTGTCCAATTCGGATAGTTATAGCGGTAATGATTTTGCTTTGGATGCGATGGTAAATGGCGGCACTGCTTCATTAAGAATAAGACGAACAGCAGGCTCAACAGCAGGCACAGCTTATGTTACCATCCTACAAGAAGGTGTAAATACGGATGCGTTTACTTCTTCATCCACCGTAAATACAGTAACTGCACCCACTACAAATTTTTCATCTTCTATTATCAATCAACAAAGCGGCAATGTGGGCATAGGCACATCTTCGCCAACCTCTGTGTTGCATGTAAATGGTGCTATTGCAGCCGCTATTAATAATTATGCAGGCACCAATCAAACACTATCTTCAACCGATTACATGGCTATAAACACAGGCGGAGCTTGCACTTGGACATTACCATCGGCTTCCACTTGCAGTGGTAGAATGTATATTTTGGTGAATAATGGCACTGGCAGTATTACGCTTTCACCTGCTGTAACCATTGCCAATGCTGCAACCTCCAATTCATTAAGCAATACGTCTGGTTCAAACAGAATTACTGTGGCTTCGGATGGAACAAATTGGGTGAGGGTGCAATAAATAAATTGATTTCTGCAATCAATTTATTTCTCTAATTTCGATTTTAATTTTCATCATCATGAGCAATCAAATCAACTGGGAAAAAGAAATTCAACCATTGTTGAAAAAATATAAAACCACGGCTCATCCGCTTACTTACAACAACTTGTATGAACTATTAGTAAAAGTGGTGCTTTCAGCACAAGATTCAGATAGAAATATCAACAAAATTGCACCTGAATTATTCGCTGCTTTTCCTGATATGAAAGCATTATCAAAAGCAACAGAAGAAACTTTGATTCCTTTTATCAGCAAGGTGAGAAACTTTGGCAACAAAGCAAAATGGTTGATGGGCATTGCTCAACAAATCAAAGACAACAAAAATATTCCACTCACCATGGAAGGATTGACAGCACTTTCGGGCATCGGCAGAAAATCAGCCAACGTGATTCGCCGTGAAGCTGGCGAAAAACCCGAAGGTATAATTGTTGATTTGCATGTGGTTCGTGTGGCACAACGATTAGGCATTACGAAAAATGAAAAGCCCGAAAAAATTGAAAAAGATTTGATGGCAGTTCTTCCTCAAAAAGATTGGGACGCAGGCATGGCGATTTCTTTTTTAGGCAGAGAAATTTGCCGACCAACCAATCCGAATTGTGCCGAATGCCCGATGAATAAAGTGTGTTGTTATTTTAAAATGAACTTGAAATAATCAACAGAACTAATTTCCACCATTCATTCTTTCATAAGCAGTTTGCAAATCAGCCTGACTGGCATTGGCCATTGCTTCGCTGAATCCAAATGTGAGTTTTGTTTTTCCTTCTTGTAATTGATTGAAAATAGATGCAATGAAATCACTCACAGGCGGTGCATAATCATGCAAACCTTTGCCACCCAAATCTGTATTTAATGCTGGTGGAATAATTTCAATCACTTCAATATTTTTTGCTTTCAACAAACTTTGCATTGCCCAGGTGAAGGAATGAAAGAATGCTTTTGTTGCGCCATACACAGGTGTTTTGGTTAATGGCACAAATGACAAACCTGAAGTAACATTCATCAAAGTATTTAAGTTGGGTAAGTTGATGAACAAGGAAGTAAGATGTAAAGGCGCTTCCACATTAATAGCAATTTCTTGTTTTGTTTTTTCAAAAAAATCAGCATCATCAATCTTCATCCAGTTTTGGATGCCTGCATTATTCACCAACACATTTAAGTCAGCATGTTCGCTGGCAATCCATTGATGTAATGCTTTGCGTTCTTCTTCATTTGCTACATCACATTGTTTGATGATTAAGGTTGGAAATTTTGCTTTGGCTTCTTGCAAAGCTTCTATTCTTCTGCCGCAAATGATTACGGTGTTGCCTTCCTTAATAAATCTTTCAGTTAAGCCCAAACCTATACCTGTTGCGCCACCTGTGATTAATATTTTATTGCCTGCTAATTTCATGTTGATTGATTTTGATGAATGAGTTGAGTGAAGAAAACAGAATCGAAAGAAAAAAGTTTTGAAAATTAGTCCAAAATATGAATGTAAAAAACGGTGTCGATAAAGAAAAGCATGTTTGAATTTACGATTACATTTTCATCATGCATATCTTCTAAAATGATTCCTAATTCAGCATTGTAGTAATCATTTCTTTTTGTGTTTTTGAAACCATTAAACTCCAATATTTTCTTCACATCTTTCAAATCAACAGCAGAATCTGAAACGATGAAAGGTTGCTTCAATACTGCATATAAATCATCATTCGCTTTTTTGAATCCAAGCAATTCATAAGCAGTAAGTTCAAATAAAGTATTGTGAATAAGCAGACTGTTGAAAAAATCTAACCATGTGTTGTAGTAGATTGCATCATTAAATTTCACAACACTTTTATTGTCGTTGCCAAAATAAATTTTCGCTTCACCGCCCTCTGTTAAATAACGCTCTTCGGAAATTTTTTCCGCAAGCCAAAGATTATTGGCTTCAATAAATTCGATTAAAAATTGTTTCTGCTCTTCTTTAATTCTGGAGTGATGCTCGAAGTTTTTTTCAATTTTTGTATTTGTGCTAAAGCTTCGGCATAAGTGATTTCTAACTGTTGTGATAACACTTTGCGGCTCTGTAATGACAACTCCTTGAATGATATTTTTAATAATTGTTCTGGAATCATGATTATTCATTTCTACAAAATTACGAAAATATTTTGCTTTGGAAAAACGAGTATTTGGATTGCACACGAGCGCAGCGAACTGATGAACACCATAAAAAATACTATTTTGTGAATAAATCCGATTAAGCAACTGCCCTGCAAATCCGCTGCGGCTGGTTACAAATCCGATTCAGCAAATCCCCTGCGGCTGGATGATTTATTTGGAACCAAGAAGTGCCGAAGCGGAGCTTCGACACAACTGCTGCGTAGCTTAGTTTTTACGGAATTAGAACCTACGAACAGCACGAACATAATAGTTGCTGCTTTTAATTTGTTGACCCATTCCACCACCATAAAAGTAAATTTGAAAAGCAGAATTATTCTGACCAATATCTTCTGTTGAACTCCAATAATTAGCATTCCATTGGAAGCCATTTGTATTTCCTATAATTGTATTTACAATAAATACAGAACTATAACATTGCTGCAATTCCCATAGGGCAGGTAAATACCAATCGTTATATCCACCTCCTGTATAATTACCACAAATGTACGCTGCTCCGCTAAGCGTACCCTGTGCTATTATGGCTGCTGTGTTAGCACTTCCATCTGTTATGCTTTGTCCAGCAGAGCCAACTGACGATGGAATACTACTCCATATAGAACTTATACTGAGGTCAGTAAGAGATGCTATTAATCCATGCTCAATATTATTTACTTTCCAAACACCAACAACAATTCCTCCACCAAACAATTCGCCTACATAATGTTTGAAATTACTAGAATCACTTGTAGTTTTTTCGGCTGTTTTTGCATACAAAGCATAAGGAACACTTAAGAATTGGCTCGTTCCAATAATAGAATAAGAATTTCCTCCTGTTGGGTCGGTTTCTGTTTTTATAAAGTAATTACCGATACCCCATGAAATAGAGGCAAACGAACCTGTGATAACTGTTCCGCTTCCAATCTCTAAACTTACTAAACCATTTGCATTTGTAGTGATTGTTTGTGTTTCAACATAAACGGGTGTTCCATTGATTGAATCTTTTATAATACTTATACGCATCCCTACAGATGCCGAAACAACAAGTGTATTATTGCTATTTCTAATTACAGCTTGATAACTCATTTTTTGTGGAGCTTGTGCTAATACACTTATGCCCAATAAAACAGTTATGCAAATGATTGATAATCTCTTCATGGTGTTTTAGTTTTTGATGATTTTAAATGTTTTCAATTCCTTGCCATTGTAAATTACCTTTAAGCAATAAATTGTAGCAGCGTAATTACACAAAGCTATATTTACTTCTTGGCTTTCAACTTTATTGTTTTCTAAAAGTTTTCCTGTGATGTCATAGAGTTGATAAGTTAGATTTTCAATTTTATCATTTTCAATTTTTAATCTCACAAAATCATTTGTTGGGTTCGGATAAATCAAACATTGTAACAAAATGTCTTTAGCTTCTTTAATTCCAGTTAAAATTGAAATTTCATATGGCTGTTGAACGCCTTGTGCTATTGAACCAATTGATGAAAAATTGGTCGTGTAAACAATTTGCCCAACAGAATAACTTACAGAACCACCGCTACTAATAGCATTACTACCAACAGCAGGCACAACTGATTGAGCTTGCACATTTGCCATCTTAATGACAGATAAAACCACCGCCAATTTTATTGTTTTACAATTCATTTTATGTTTTTAAGTCCTTTTATAATATTTTAGACCATTTTTGGGAATCAAAATCGTATTCCATGATATAATACGAAGACTCATTAGTGTAAACTTTAAACTTCATGATAGATTCCCCATCATTTAATTTTTCTTTATAGCTATTTAATAGTTCATCATTTGTCTTTAGGTCATTGTATTTTGCTTCGTCAATTTCTTCAATCATGTTTTATATTTTTTCTGCAAATATAATTTCCAATTTGTGAAGTTTTATAAAACTGAATTACTACAAACATGGGGGCTAATAATTTTAGAATTACAACTTTAGCAAAATCAACTGTTTCTGTATTTCAATTATAAATCGTAAATGTTAATGCGCTTCCAACCAATTCGTTCCCGTTCCCATTTCACAATCGGCAGGAACGCCGTTGGGCAATGGCAAAGCATTTTGCATACACTCTTTAATAATTGGTTTTACAATTTCTATTTCAGAATGGTGCACATCAAAAACTAACTCGTCGTGAACTTGAAGTAACATCTTCGATTTTAGATTTTGAATTTTGAATTTTTGATTTAGCGCAATCATCGCCAACTTAATCATATCCGCCGCAGTGCCTTGAATGGGCGAATTAATCGCATTGCGTTCGGCAAAAGCTCTGATGGTAAAGTTGCCCGAATTAATATCACGAAGCCAACGCTTGCGTCCCATCAGCGTTTGCACATAGCCATGTTCACGAGCAAAGTTCACGGTATCATCCATATATTTTTGAATGCCGCTGAATTGCTTTTTATAATTGTCAATTATTTCTTTCGCTTCGGTTCTTGAAATTGCTAAATTTTCTGCCAAACCAAAAGCACCTTGTCCGTAAATAATGCCGAAGTTCACACTCTTGGCTTTGTAACGCATTTCTTTTGTTACTTCACTTTCAGCAACGCCAAACACTTTGGCAGCAGTGGCTGTGTGAATATCAATGCCATTTTTAAATGCAGCACACATATTTTCATCGCCACTAATTGCGGCTACAATTCGTAATTCTATTTGCGAATAATCGGCACTCAACAACACAAAATTTTCATCTCGTGGAATAAATGCTTTTCTGATTTCTCTTCCTCTTGCGGTTCGGATGGGAATGTTTTGCAAATTAGGGTCGTTGCTGCTTAATCTGCCAGTAACCGCAACCGCTTGTGCATAGCTGGTATGCACTCTGCCTGTTCGTGGATTTTTCATCAATGGCAATTTCTCCACGTAGGTATTATTCAACTTCGTGAATTCACGATACGCCAAAATATCATCCACGATTTGATGTTTCTTCGCCAATTTCAACAACACATCTTCACCCGTAGCATATTGACCAGACTTGGTTTTCTTGGCTTTTTCATCCAGTTTCATTCTGTCAAATAAAACTTCGCCCAATTGTTTTGGCGATGATAAATTGAACCTTACACCAGCCGCTGCAAACACTTTTTCTTCGGCTAATTTTGCTTCACGGTCTAATTCCTTTGCGTAATCATTCAAAAATGTTTCATCAATTCTGATGCCTTCAAACTCCATATTGGCAAGCACTTTCACCAACGGATTTTCAATTTCATCAAATACTTTTTCTACATTTTTTTCGATGACTAATGGTGCAAAAATATGTTTCAGTTGAAAAGTAATATCCGCATCTTCCGAAGCGTATTCTTTTATTTTTTCAATTTCCACATCTCTCATACTACCCTGATTTTTTCCTTTTTTACCAATCAATTCAGTGATGGAAACGGGCATGTAATCTAAGTATTGAGCACTCAACATATCCATGCTGCGCTTGCCTTCGGGTTCGATGACATAGTGCGCCAACATGGTATCGAAAATTTTTCCTTTCAGTTCCAAACCATACCATTTCAACACCAACATATCATACTTCACATTTTGCCCGATGATAGTTTTCGATTCCTCATCAAACACCATTTTGAATTCGTGTAAAATATTTTTCGACTCTTCCCAATCAACACCAAACGGAATGTAGTAGCCTTCTCCAGCCTTCCAAGAAAATGACATACCCACAATTTCTACATTGTTGGCGTCCGTTCCTGTTGTTTCTGTATCGAAGCAAAATTCACTTTGCTGCAATAATTGTTGAATTAATTCTGCTCGTTTTTCCTTGGTGTCAATCAAGAAATATTGATGCGTTGTGTTACCAATATTTTTTGAAGCGAACAAAGTTTTTTCTTCATCGCTAATCAATTCTTCGTCTTCTGTTTCCTTTTTACTTTCGACTTTTGACTTACGACTTACGACTTCTCCGCCAAACAAATCTGTTCCAGCATCTTGTGGTTTAATTTCTTCATTGCTCATAAAACTATTGCCCAGCAAGCGTTTGCCCAATGTTTTAAATTCGAGCATCGAAAAAATTTCGGCTAATTCATCTTTGTTTGGTTCTTCAATAATGGCTTCTTCTAAATTATAAGTGAATGGCACATCGGTGATAATAGTCGCCAAATTCTTACTCATCAAGGCTTTGTCGGCATTGTCATTTATTTTATCACAAATTTTTCCTGCAATCTTTTTTTCTTTTGCTGCTTGCAACACACCTTCGATGGTGTGATATTCAGCAATTAATTTCGAAGCAGTTTTTTCGCCAACACCAGGCACACCAGGGATATTATCCACCGCATCGCCCATCAATCCTAAAATATCAATCACCTGATTTACATTTTGAATTTGCCATTTTTCGCAAATTTCTTTTACACCTAAAATCTGACGTTCGTTGCCAAATGCAGGTGGTTTCCAAATGAAAATATTTTCTGAAACTAATTGCCCGTAATCTTTATCAGGCGTAACCATATACACCTGATAACCTTGTTTTTCGGCATCTTTAGCCACATGACCAATCACATCATCGGCTTCATAACCATCTACTTTTAAAATTGGAATTCGCATGGCAGTGAGTATCTGCATGATGTGTGGCACAGCCGCCAAAATATCTTCGGGCGTTTCTTGACGGTTGGCTTTGTATTCAGCGAAAGTTTCATGACGTTCGGTTTTTGCAGCCGTATCAAAACACACTGCCAAATGTGTTGGCTTTTCTTTCTTGATTATTTCCAACAAAGTATTGGTAAACCCAAACTGGGCATTGGTGTTGATGCCCGTAGAAGTGATTCGTGGATTTTTACTCAAGGCATGATAAGCTCTAAAAATTAAAGCAAAGGCATCGAGCAGGTATAATTTTTTTTCGTTCATGTGGTGAAGATAAAGAAGTGTTCAATAAATAAAATTCAAAAAAATTCTTTGATTAATTATTTTTGGAAAAATAATTTTATGAAAAAATTATCTCTCATTATTTCATCAGCTTTTTTGCTTTCATTTTCAAGTGATGAACTTCTAAATCATCCAATGCCATTGCTTTCCAACAAAACCTTGGATGGAAAAACTATTGATGCAAATTATTACAAAGGGCATGTTACGGTTGTAAGTTTTATGTTTATTGGTTGTTTTGGCTGTATGAATGAAATTACACCACTTAATAAAATTCACGATGAATATTTATCCAATGATAAAGTTCAAATCCTTTGTGTAACAAGGCAAATGAAGGAACAAATGATTGACTTCAATTCCA
>CAIQHW010000433.1 GCA_903871715.1 uncultured bacterium | reverse complement strand
CAACTAAAATCCAATTATTATTTTCTTATCTAAAAAGCTTATATCCAAATCCAGTCAAAACGAAAATGTTAATTTGACCTTCATCCATTTCAATTTTACAATCTCCTTCTTGAGTTTGGAATTTGTAGTCTACATTCAATTCTAAATCAACCCAAGAGCCTAACGGTTCAATCCAAAGTGCCTTAAAGGAATTATTCTTAGTTGTAAAGTAAAATGATTCCATTGTTATTGAATTTTCAATTAGCACATTAGCATATCATCGCATTATCAAATTGCTAAACCGCCATGTTATATCGCTTCAACATTTCTTTGTATTCTTCGCTATCTCTTCTTCTCACACTTTCACTTCCTACCAATTCTTGAATTTTCATAAAACCATCTAAAATAGCTTCTGGTCGCGGCGGACAGCCCGGTACATACACATCAACAGGAATCACTTCATCAATGCCTTGCATCACCGAATAAGTATCAAAAATTCCACCGCTTGATGCACAAGCGCCAACAGCAATCACCCAACGAGGTTCAGCCATTTGCTCATAAACTTGTCGTAAAACTGGTCCCATTTTTTTTGAAATAGTTCCCATTACCATCAACAAATCGCACTGACGAGGGCTGAATCCTAAACGCTCGGCACCAAATCTTGCCAAGTCGTAATTACTTGCCATAGTTGCCATAAACTCAATACCACAACAGCTTGTAGCAAATGGTAAGGGCCAGATAGAATTTTTTCGAGCTAATCCAACAACAGCATCTAATTGCGTTGCAAAAAATCCTGGTGCTTCAAAACCTGCTGGTGCTTTATCTATTTTTACTGAACTCATTTTAATTTTTGTTTTGATTGTATTTTTCAATTAACACATTAGCATATCATAACATTAACAGATTGCTATTGTTCCCAATCCAATGCGCCTTTTTTAATGATGTAAATAAATCCGCAAAGAAAAAATCCTATAAAAATTAATACTGCCATCAAACCTTCCCAACCCAAACCTTTATAGTTCACGGCATATGGGTAAAAGAAAATTACTTCTACATCAAACAACACAAACAAAATGGCGGTTAAAAAATATTTGATACTGATAGGCTGACGAGCATTATCTACAATTGGTAAACCACATTCAAAGTTATCGTTGTGCTTGCTGCCATGGCGTTTGGTGCCAATGAAATGTGTAGCAGCGATGGTTACTCCAACAAAACCTGCGGCACATAAAAACAATAAAAATATCGGCAAAAAATCTGACGGGATACTATTCATTTCGTGATTGAAAATTTCAACAAAAGTAGTGTTTGAACTATGATTTTCCAAAACCTTGCAAAGGTTTTAAAAACAAAAAATTGTTCATAAAATTTCGTCAAAACAAAATCCTTTCAACTGTCCAATATAAAGCAACACAGGCAATTAAACTGGAAATGGGATACACAATTTTAGTGTAGTAAAAATCTTTTTTGCTCCACCATTTTGCAATTAAAAAATATGCGGCAACTATCACCGTGATTTGCGCTAGTTCAACGCCTGCATTAAATGAAAGCAAAGAAGCTAAAAAATGCTCCGAAGGCAGACCCACTTCTTTGAGGGCATTGGCGAAACCCATTCCGTGAATTAATCCAAAAATGAAAATGATAAGCAAGCGCCATGAATTGATTTTGTGATGAAATAAATTTTCAACAGAAGCCATTAAAATGGAAATAGCAATTATCGGTTCGATGATTTTTGGATTGGGCAAAATGTAGCCAGCAGCTGTTAAACCAAGCGTTACAGAATGTGCCAGGGTAAAAACTGAACACT
>CAIQHW010000432.1 GCA_903871715.1 uncultured bacterium | reverse complement strand
CTGTGCTGCCCGGACTTTCCTCTCTTTCAAAAATTAAAAGAACGATAACACCACTGACAGTGGCGCAAAATTAATTTATTTAAAAATTGGAAACAGATTTTTTTTGTAAAAGAATTTTAAAAAGTTTTTTCGCCAATTAATTCCAATATTTCTTTTGCTTTTTCAAATGGATTTTTAGCTAATGAAATTTCGGATGAAACGGCAAACCCTTTCACCCCTGCGGCTTTCAAGATGTTGATATGAAAGGATTGAATGCCACCAATGGCAACTATTGGGATATTATTTTCAGTAAAAAAATTATTTTGTAAAATGGTTTCATAACCTTGCAAACCAATAATTGGGTTCAAGTTTTTTTTTGTGGAAGTAAATTGAAACGGACCAAAACCCACATAATTAGCCAATTCATTTTTTGCTTTGATGATTTGAGAAATGTTGTTGGTGGATACACCAATTATTTTTTCTGTGCCCAATATTTTTCTGGCTTCTAATAACTGTAAATCTTGTTGACCCACATGAACACCATGTGTATCAAGGCTTTTGGCAATTTCAACTTTATCATTTATAATAAATGCGGCGTTATATTTTTTGCACAAAGCAAAAGTAGCGGTTGCGATTTTTACAAAATCATCCTCATTATTTTCTTTATCGCGATATTGAATCCAACGAACGCCAGCAGCTAAAACTGTGTCTATCAGTTGAAAATAATTATCGCTAAAAGTGGGTTGTGGTGTTAGAAATTGAAGTGTGCTGATTCGTTTTTGAATCATGAATTTGAGAGAAAAAATTTAATCAGCTTCAAATTTACTTACAATAGAAATTTCGGGCGAATCAATTTTTACAAAGTATAATCCGTGTGCTAAATTTTGTAAAAATAATTGTTTTTCAGTGCCTTCAAAAGTTTCTATTAGCATTTGCCTTCCTAAAATATCGTAGATGGCAATGGTTTTGTGTAAATCCTTCAAAGCTGGATCAATGCTCACTTTCACATAATCGTGTACTACATTAGGATCTAATTTTATAGGGTTGGTTAATACAATATCTTTCAACAAACCAGCATTTTGTTTAAAAGTAACATTGGTGCTTTGTGCGAAAATATTCGTACTAAAAATCAAACAAACGACAAACAGAAAAAGTAATTTTTGTTTCATGCTTTTTATTTTTTTAAACAATCAATTTGCAAGTTAAACATTAATAATTACAACAGGAAATCTATTTTTTAGTTTGAATTTTTACAATCACATTTGTAGCAGCGCCACAATCGGCATTCATGTTATAATTCACAACGTGATATTGATGGTAATGTCCTAAACTGTTGGTACTTCGATAGTAATCGTTCCATCCAATTCCCCAACATAAAGTGTAATTTTTATTTTGATAGCCATAAAAATTTACATCTTCAATTTGTCCAACTGAATTTAAAACTTGCCCACGGTGAAATGGGCCAGCAAATTTATTTACCGCACCCAAAATCAAAGTATCTTTTCTGGTGTATAAAGTATCTGCAGTGCTGTCATAATCAATTGTAAAAGTTATGTTCACATTTAAGTATCTATACATTTTCAAATCAACATTTTGATTGACAGGAATGCCTTCCATGATTAAGTTTGCAGAAGCATCGGTGCCATCAAAAATGGAAATTAAGCCACTATTATCCAACTGTTTATAAACAAAACTATAATTACCATTGCCATCAGTTTTTACAGTTCCAATGCTGCCGCCACTTTTATCCTGATACACTGTACTTCTTTGTCGAATATCTATTGTTGAAGCAGAAACTGATTTTCCACAATGATCATAAAAAGTGCCACTAATTGTGAATTTTGTTTTTTTATGGCAACTGTTTATTACTACAATTGTTGGAAGCATTAGTAGAAAAAAAGCAATAATTTTTTGGCTTTTCATTATTTGGTAGTTTTAAAAAATCCAACCGTAAAAGTAGAAAAAATGGGTTTACTTTTTTAAAACTTTCTAAAATCCATACTCTTTAAATTTTTCAGAAAATTCATTGGGTTGGAAAGTAGGATTGATTTGCACATTTGAAAATTCGTAGCGTTCAAACTCATTGTTTTTTAAATCTACCAACGATTGGTAAACTGGAAAAAATGTTTTTTCATCTACATACAAAGTAGTGTTACTGGCGTATGAAGATGGAATGTTCAATATTTTTCCACTTACATCATCGCTCAAATCTTTTAGCGAATTTAATTTTAAAATTGCAAATTCGGGAATTAAAAATTTGTTGGCAATGGAATAAATTGTTTCACCATGTTGTGCTTTATATTTTTCAACATGCCAACTTTTATCTTCAATCTTCATCACAAAACATTTGCTGCCATGATATACTATTTCGCCGTTGATTTTAAAAACAGAATCAAACTGATTTTGGTGCTCTGCCTCTAAAGCCAATTTTTGAAGCACTTTTAGCGTTGTACTAAAACCTACCGAAAAAATTGTGTGGTGTTGGTTTTTAGTAATTAAACTGCTAAATGGATTTAATTTTAAAGTAGGAATCCATTTGCCTGCATTAACTATTACTTTGTTGTTGTGTTCGCCATTGGCATACAGCAACTCTGCGCCATCATTGGTTTTGTTGATGATTTTTAAATAAATTTTTGTAGGGAAAATATTTATTTTAGTAAGTGTGTGGCCTTCTTGTTGCGCATTACCATCTAAACTTTTTTCAAAACTTCGCAATTCATATTTTACAGCTTTACAGGATTGCAAGGCATCTACCATTTTCTTCAATACCACTCTTGATGTCGATTCTTGTTCTCTTTCTTTGGCTGAAAATTGTATTAAACAGCAAATAGTAAGCAAGGCTATTTGTAATAATTTTGTTTTCATTCACTTTTAAAATTAACTAAACGGAACAAAAGAAATTATCCGTTAAAAATCGTAAAATATTAGGTAAGGAAAGAAATTCTAAACTTAATCAATTTAAAATCTAAGATAAATTTATTGAGTCAAAAAATTTTTTACATCAATCAATTGAGGGTTTATTTCGACTAATGTCATTTTGATGGTTAGAAATTAAGCTTTTGCAACTGTTTCTTTTTCTATTTTCACACCATCAAAACCATTAAAAAAATAGCATTCATTTTGTGTTGTTGTTTGCAAATTGTATTTGCTCATGCTCAACAACGAAATACCCGAATCCTTTTCCTACTCGACTGTTCAGGCAGTATGAATGAAAAATTGGGAAACAAATCAAGGTTTGAAACTGCTCGAAATTTATTGGTTAATTTGGTGGATAGTTTATCTAAAAACAAATCGAAAGTAGAAATTGGCATTCGAGCTTTTGGGCATCAATACCCCAACAAATTTCATAATTGCGAAGACAGTAAATTAGAAATTCCTTTCGCAAAAAACAATGCGCAAAAAATAAATAACCGACTCAAACAAATTCATCCACAAGGCTACACACCGCTGGCATACAGCATTTTCAAAGCTGCCGAACAAGATTTTCCCAACGCCAACTTGAACAATGAGGAAACTTTAAATGCTATCGTTTTAATTACTGATGGTGTGGAAACCTGCGATGGCGACCCATGTGCAGCCGCTTTGTTATTGCAGAAAAAAAGAATTTCGCTAAAACCATTTATCATCGGTTTGGGTTTGCAAGATTCTTTCATTAAAAAGTTTACTTGCGTAGGCACTTACTTCGATGCCAAAACCGAACAAGGTTTTCGGCTCATTTTAAAATCAGTGGTTTCACAAATTATGAACACCACCACGGTGCAAGTAAATTTAATCAACGAAAAAGGCGAAGCCTCGGAAACCAACGTGGAGCTTACTTTTGCCGATAATTATTCGCACTTGCTCAAATATTCTTTTGTACATTCGCTCAATGATAAAGGCATTGCCGATACTTTAAAATTGGACCCCATTGGCAAATACGATGTAACGATTCATACAATGCCACCGATTTTAAAAACTGAAATTGAGCTGGACCCAGGGCGGCATAATATTATTGCAGCCGATGCCCCACAAGGAAATTTGCAACTCACATTGCTCGGAAACCCAACACCAATGGCACTTTCAATGCCGCCCAAATGTGTGGTGCGCCAAGTAAATAAAACTGACATAGTGAATGTGCAAGAGTTTGGCGACATAAATCGTTATTTAAGTGGTGAATATGATTTGGAAATTTTGTGTTTACCTCCTGTCGAATTTCGAGGTGTAATGATTAAGCCCAGTGAAACAAAAAATATCAATTTACCAGCCGCTGGCACCTTATCTGTTTTCTTTGAAGATGCAGGCTTGGCAAGCATTTACACGATGGAGATGAACCGCTGGAAAAAAGTTTTTGATTGGAATCAAGTTAATGCAACTACTTACGAATTGAATTTGCAACCTGGCGAATATGATGTAGTTTTTTATCCTAACAGCCGCCGCCAAAGCGATTATACCCAAACCAAACATTTCAAAATTCAAACAGGGCAAGTGAGTAGAGTGAGTTTTAGAAAATAGAAATTGAAAACTATGGCACTGGGTCAAACCCATGTCCACCGCCCCATGGATGACATTTAGCAATTCTTTTTAACAACAACCAACCACCTTTTATTGCTCCATATTTTTTGATAGCTTCTAATCCATAATTGCTGCAAGTGGGATGAAACCTGCAACTGGGTGCCAACATAGGCGAAATAGCTAACTGATAAAATTTTATCAGCAAGACGAGTAGCAACGAAAATGGTTTTAAAATCGTTTTCAACTTTTTAATTTTGAAGTTAATGATAGGAAAGTAGCTTTTAAGTCTGCTTCCACAGCGGCATACAACGGAATCTTATT
>CAIQHW010000431.1 GCA_903871715.1 uncultured bacterium | reverse complement strand
TATCAATTTTTTAATGAGCAAAAGTTTATTTTTGCAAAAACAATTCACTCATTATTATGAATGCCATGAATCCAAAAGTTAATTTCTTTTTTAATAAAGCCAGCAAATGGCAAGCGGAATATGAGCAGTTGAGAACTATTGTACTCGATTGCGGACTTACGGAAGAATTGAAATGGGGCTGCCCGTGTTACACATTTGAAGGCAACAATATTGTTTTGATACACGGTTTCAAAGACTATTGCGCTTTGCTATTTATGAAAGGAGCATTGATGAAAGATGCGAAAGGAATTTTGATTCAACAAACAGAAAATGTGCAGGCTGCTCGGCAAATTCGATTTACCAATTTGAATGAAATTGTAAAATTGAAAACTGCTTTGAAAGCTTATATTCAAGAAGCGATTTCGGTAGAAAAATCTGGTTTGAAAGTGGAATTAAAAAAGCCCACTGAATTTAAAATGGCTGAAGAATTTCAACAGGTTTTAAATGAAATGCCTGAAGTTAAAAAGGCTTTTGAAGCATTAACCCCAGGCAGGCAAAGAGCTTATTTGTTGCACTTTTCCCAGCCGAAACAATCAAAAACCCGTGAGTCACGAGTGGAAAATTGTATCCCACAAATATTGAAAGGAAAAGGTTTGGATGATTGATGAATCTGAATTTTATTATCGAATTACACTCACATTTTATAAAGAGAAAACATTTTTTACATCAAACACCTCTATCCACTTTGTTTTTAATCTTCGGAATAGTTTTTAAATAAACATAAATAGCTTCCACTTCCTTATCCGTCAAATTAACGTATGGATCCATCGGATAGCGCAATGCTGGCTGATTGTTGGGCATGATACCACTTTTCACAGCTTTACTAAAATCTTCCAAACTCCATTTTCCAATTCCTGTTTCATCATCAAATGTGATGTTTTGAGTAGGAATAATTTTTTGAGTATAATCGGGCATTTTATTTCCACCAGCGCAATATCCTTTACTTAATTCGGGTTGCAAATCGTTGTTGGTAGCGAAATCAGCCGAGTGGCAGGCAAAACATTGATAACGCGATTGCACACAATATTTTCCTAAAGCCACTAAATCATTGGTATCTGCCTGTGCGATGGGTGCTGTTGGATAAGGCAAAGCTTTGATAGCCACATTGCACAAAAATTTGCAAAACCAACTTGGTTCGCATGGAATAGAAACTGTTGAACTGGGTTTCACTGCTGGGTCTTCGCTATGTAACCATGAAATGATGCAAGCCAAATCTTCATCGCTTAAGTGTGGAAACTTGGGCATGTAAGGCGGCACATAATTGCCATTTGGCTTAACACCTGTACGAATATAAGCCGCTAATTCGCCATCTGTCCATTTGCCAATGCCATGCTCTTTATCTTGTGTAATGTTGGCACTAAAGGCTTCGCCAAAAGCAGCAGGGCAATCTAACATGTGTTTGCCACTTACCGATGTACCATCTTGATTCATGTGGCATTTCTTGCAAAGCATACTGGCTAAGCGTTTGCCTTCTTCCACACGTTGCGGTGTATACTCAATTTTTAAATCAACTTTGGTAGGTGTGTAGTTTGGGATGCCACGAAATTGAATGAATGCAGCAAAACAAACAATAATGGCAGCTACAGCTGCAACGATGTACAACAGAATTTTGAAAACTTTTTTCATGATTATGTAGTGGTGGTTTGGTTTATTAAAAAAAGAAGTCGTCAGTTTTCGTTAATCATTCAGCAGTAAATACGCACAAAGTTATGTGTTCGCTGATAACAGATTACTGTGTACTGAAAACTGATTTCACAAACTAATTCTTCGCCGCTGCTTTCATCATATCTTCCATGTCTTCCGCCGAAGGTCCATAAATAGATGGATTGCGCATGCCCATTGCTCTGTAATAAGTTGACAATTGCCCACGATGATGCACTAAATCCAACATAATTGTCCAAAACATATCCATCATCTTGCCCTCGTAAATTTTTCTGCCATGAACGCTCAAACTGATTGTTTTATTCAACCAATCATCATCACTCACCGTTTTTACTTTTTCAATTAAGAGCTCTGAGTTCTTTTCAAAATAATCAATTGCTTCATCAATGCTTTTAAAAGAAAGTTGTTGCTCGTTAATGTCGCCCGAAGTAATGGCTAAAAATAAATCTTCAGCATGAGGTAAAACATGTCCGATAATTTCGTGAGCAGTTCTGGATTTTTCATTGGGCTTGTATTCCAGCTTGCTCATGTCAGTTGGCAAACCTTTGATGGCAACTAAAGTGCGTTTCATTTCTTTGTGCCAATTGTTGGCAAAAAATTCTTGGTGTGTCATAATTGTTTAGTGATTTTGTAATTACGAAGATAAAAGATAAAACAAAATGCCCAAAATATTTTTTTCTACTTTTGCTTGATGCACCCACAAATTGAAAAATTAGAACAAAGTTTTATTGCTTTCAAAAGCAATCCCATCAATATATCCGAGTTTTTTACCAGCATCTGGATTCCTATTTTAGGATTGCCTCGTGATGAAGTAAGAGTGTTTTACCAACACATTTTTGATTGGGCAAATGAAAATAAAACTACCCAACCAAAATTGTTTGCTTTAGCAACTTTCAACATGGGCTTCATTAATTTTCATTCAGAAAATTATGACGAAGCACTAAAATATTTTGGCGAAGCCGAAAAATTATTTACTGAAATAAATGATGATGATGGTGTAGCTATTTGCCACAGCAGCTTTGGCGGCACTTATCGCAGCCTAGGCAATATCGAATTGTCATTAAAATATTTCAACGATGCTTATCAGCAATTGAGTAAAATGCATGACTACACTGTGTTTGAAAACATTGCCAGCTATGGTTTGCCTTCGCTTTATTTAGAATTGAAAAATTATGAAAGAGCCATCGAAGCCTTTAAACAATGTATTGAAATTTCTAAAAAATACGGCAATAAAAATTTTGAAATGTTGAGCTACACTGGCTTGGGCGAAGCCTATCACGGCTTGGCGCAAGATGATTTGGCATTGGAATATTTCAACAAAGCATTAACATTGGGTAAAGAAACTGGCAACAAGAATTTTTATTCTCGTGTGCTTGCCGATATGGCTAATTTTTATTTTGATAAAAAAGATTTTGAAAAATCAATTGCTTTTAATCAAGAAGCATTGGCAACAAGAGAAGAGTTTAAATTGCTGGGCGGAGCAATTACCAATTTGTTGCAGTTAGCAAAAATTGACCAATTGCAAAACAACGCCGAAGCCGCTATCAGCAAGCTAAACAAGGCAATGCAATTTGCCATAGAAATAAAAGTGAAGCCCAAGATTTTTCAAATTCATTTATTGCTAAG
>CAIQHW010000430.1 GCA_903871715.1 uncultured bacterium | reverse complement strand
TTCGTAATAGTATATTTTTCAAGTAATTGATAGTATAGATGTTTACCACTATAACAAGGCGTATATTAATACTGTTTGCCGTGTATACCAATTCTATCATGGTATTTGCACAAACCACTGATTCTACCAAAACGAGAAAATCTTTTTATTTAGATTCTACAAATTATTTCAAACAAACCAAACTTGATTCAGGTTTTCTAAAATCGACCACCGGCTTGTCTAAACTGAAAAATCGTATCATTCCAGACAGCGCTTCACTTTATGAGTTACTTACACCAAAAATCAAAGGTAGAATTGGATTAGAAGGCTATCATACTAGCTTTCAAAATCCAAGGATGCTCAACGAACCACAATATTTAAGATTATCCGGTAATACAGCTATTTCAATGGGAGGCTTGCCCTTGTTGGTCGACTTCTACAGAACAAGTGAAACTCAAACTTTTTACAACAGCAACTATATAAAGGTCAAGTTTGATTACCAAACTTTTATTAGCAACGTCACCAAACAATGGGAACAACAAATGCAAAGAGCGAGTACAGATGCTAATTTATCTAAATATCAGTCTCGAGTGCATGACAAGCTGATCATAGAAACTGAAAAACAAAAGGACGCACTCAAAAACCAACAATTATCACTAGAAACCAAACTCAAGGAACAACAAGAAGCCTTTTTACTTCAATATCAAAATCAGGCAGACTCCGTCTCCTTGAGTCTCAAAGACAGCCTAACAACCAGGATTGGGTCAAAAAGAGATTCAATGGAAAAAAATGAGCATCCCAAAATGCTATCGGCCGACAGCATGAAATTGGAACAATTGAAGAACGACACCCAGCGAATCGCAGAAAGTTTACGGGAAATTGAAACCCAATTACAAAATCTCCAAAACAAGCGACGACAATTAGATAGTACCTTTAACGCAGACACGGCCAAGTTTAACCAGTATAAGAGGTTATTGGAGGATCCTGAAGCCAATGTGACATCTTGGTTAAAAGAACAAGGGCTTCCTCCTCAATTGGGACTACTTTCCAGAATAAAAGATTTTCAAACGGGCATTATCAATCCATTGATTCATACTTACAGTATTTCTGGTGTCAGTATGAAAGGTCTTGAAAGTAGTATCGTGCTCGGTAAGCAAACGTTGAACTTCGCATTCGGCAAGGCGATTATCTCAGATTTCAATTCATACAATAGAGCAAACAACAGATATGAAAGGACATTCATCGGTGTGAATTATGACTTGAAAGTTAATAATCATTTTTCATTACACCTATTTGGTCATTATGCTACAGACCCTAAAAGTAAATTTATAAACCAGAACCGAATTGCATTGCAAAACGGAGTCGTTGGTTTCAATGCCATTTATCGGTCCAACAAATGGCCCAAATTTGACCTGTCCTATGCCAAAAGTAGTTTTAAAGCACTCAATAATTTCGAATCTAACACCCACTATTTTTCTGCAAGCCCTTATTCGATATCCCAACAAGCCATGAGTACCGGAGCTTATAAAATATTGGCCGAGAAAACCGTTGTTAAAGGATTTGCATTGGAAGGAAGCACCCAAATGGTAGGTCCTAGATATAAGAACCTCGGAAATCCTTTCATGCGTGTTAATTTCATTGAACACATCGCTAAAACAAAATTTGCGTTTTATAAAAACCAGATAAACGCCTCTGTATTCTATAAAACTACACGCGATAATCCGCTAAGAATAAGCGAAGTTACTAATATCAGCAGTGGATATGGTTTAAGTCTAAATACGCATTTCAAAAACAAAAAATTGCCCAATTTCATGGCTTCTCTATCTCCTTACGAACAGGGGAACAATCATCCTGACAGCCTATTTCGAATCAATAGTAAATTCTCAATCCTTACTGCCGGAATGACTTACCGTAAAGGGAAAAAAACCAAGTACTTCCTCATGGTTTATGGTAGCCAAAGTCGCATGCAATTTACCGACACCTTCTTTGCCATTGTTCGTACCTTATCTGTATCGCAAGAACTATCAATTGGCAAAAAACTCACCGTGGGCATGGGA
>CAIQHW010000429.1 GCA_903871715.1 uncultured bacterium | reverse complement strand
TTTATTTCGGTAAATGTATAATCAATATCCATGTCCTTAATCATTTGTTGCAGCACTTTATCATTTGGTTCTATACCAGATTCTTTGTACCGTTTGAAAATAGTTTCTAAGTCAGCGAAATCACGTTTTAGTGGTGAAATATTGCTACTCACAAAATTGATTGGATTATTGATTTCATGAGCAATGCCAGCCGTGAGTTGACCAAGTGATGCCAATTTTTCATTTTGAATCAACTGACTTTGTGTGTGCTTTAAATCTTCCAAAGTGTTGTTCAATTCTGAAGTTCGTTCACTTACTTTTGATTCTAAAATCAAATTTTGTTCTTTCACAATTCTCTCATTTTCCATGGTTGATTCCAACAATTTTTCAGTGGCTTCTAATTTCATTCTTTCCAATTCTTCTTTTTCCCACTCAAATCGTTTTGAAATCAAGAAAGTGAAAATGAATGCTTCAATCAAAGTTGCTAACCCAACATGGCTCAAACCAATGAAGTATGGTGGTTTGCCTGTTTGTATATAAGTAGCTTCGGTAAGCACTAATAAAAAATAGATGAAGTAAGCCCATGCAAAATAATAGCCCAATCTGTTTCCTCTTTTACCAATTTTATAACCAACATAACCCATTAAAAAGTATGACAACAAAGCATTTACTGTATTAATAGCTAAGGTAACTTTAAGCGGACAGAAGAAACGAATCAATGCGTAAGCGATAAAATAAATTGTAATCCCAACAACAGTTTTATACAATTTTGGTAATGCATTTTTTACTTCTAAAAACCATAAACAATAAATGGTTTGAATAGGGACACCAATGGTTGGAATAACCACATACCAGAACATCATATCAACATGAGGGAAAAAATAAACGATGAATCCATCCATTACCATAGCAGCATATGAGGCATAAATACAAACTACTAATGCATAAAATAAATATAATCGATTGCGTAACGAAAAGAAGAAAAACAGATTGCTTAAAATCACAAACAACATAAAACCTAAATAAAAACCGTAAACCATTTGTTGACTATCAGCTTTTATTTCATGTGCATCTTTCTTAAAAATCTTTACTGGCAAGGGATGTGAGTTGCTCAACAGTTTTACATAAAAAGTATGTTTGCCCATTGGCAACGGAAAAACCTGAAAATGACTTTTGATAATTTTTTGATGAACAGGAATTTTATAACCTGCTTCCATCTTCACAAATTTTCCTGTTGAATCAGCGTAATACAATTCGGTAACTGGCAAAAAAGCATGAGCAATTTCTAAATACAAATCATCGTTGATAGAATTATCCAATGAAAATTTCAACCAATAGTAAGATTCAGTGAAACCAAAATTTAAAATTACTTTTTCAGATGGCATAAATTTTTTCTGAAAAGAATCACTGGTAATTTGTTCAATGCTGAAGCTGCCTTTAGCATCTTCCAAGGTTGAAAGTTGATTACCAATGGTAATATTTTCATGTTTGCCATCCCACAAAATATTTTGGGCTTGGGTTGAAAAAATACT
>CAIQHW010000428.1 GCA_903871715.1 uncultured bacterium | reverse complement strand
GCTTAGCTCAGTTGGTTAGAGCATCTGACTGTTAATCAGAGGGTCTCTGGTTCAAGTCCAGAAGCAGGAGCAGCCCCCACAAAAGGTTTCAAGCAATTGAAACCTTTTTTTATTTTGATAGAGTGTCAATGTAGAGTGTCTTTTCAAGATTTTAGCACCACATAAAAAAACAAAAGCCCTACCAGTTTCGGCAGAGCTTTTGTTTTTTGTTTCACAAATTCACATGGCATACACCCTTTCTTTATCATCATAGTAGCTGAATCCTTTGTTTTGGATTTCATCTGCAATCATTATCTTGTCTAAATAATTCTTTCTAATTACATCAATTGATTTTTGATACCCAGCAGACTGCACCAAACCAGTTTGCACTTCCAATTTTGTTAAAAATGTTTTTCTTAAATGCCTCACACTAATACCATCTGGCAACCCAACCTTTCTTCGATAAAAAGTAAAAGCATGGCTTAATGATTTTGCCAAGCTACTTCTATTCATGTTGCAATCACCATCAATAAGGTATTTGTTAGAACCCAAATTGTTTTTATAGTCAAGTCGTTCAAGCAAATTTTGTAGTTCTGGTGTTATCGGTATCGGAACTTTTTTATCACTTTTTGTTTTATCAAAATTATGGGTGCGATTATATTTCAAATCAATTCCTTCCAAATAACGTAATGCGCCATTTGGGTATAGCTTGATGTCAGAATATTTTAGCGATGCAGTTTCTTCGAGCCTCATTCCTGTATAAGCCAACAATTCAATGCCATCTTTCAACCATGTTCGGTATCTATTTTTTCTTTTTCCGTTTTTAAAAACTTGGAATGAATCATTTTCATTGATTGTTTCAAGCAACTTGATAAAATCATCATCGCTAATCCCTTTTGGGTCGGGATTCTCATGTTTTAATTTTGCCTTTTTTACAGGATTTAACATTGGAAATTGTTTTTCATTTTGAATAAAATTGAAAAAGTTTTTTAGTGCTCTAATGTTATGATTAAAGGTGGTTGCTTTTTCTATCGTTTTTTCTAAATGCTCATAATACTTGCCAATGGCATGTTTGTCAACTTCATAGACAGTTAACTTGTTCAAATTGTAACCATTTTTTTTCAAAAAATTGCTGAATCGTGTGAGATATAAAACCGTCTCTTTTATGTGTTTTGCAGACCTATGTTTTTGCTCTTGTCTTGGAACATCAATGTTCTCCAACCAATCAGAAAACATATAAATACAGTCAATCAGCAATTCAGAATCCCCTCCCTTTTTTGCTACCGTTGTTTTAAATTTAATCGGATTAGCTAATTCATCTTTCCATGCCAACAATTCTTTTATTGCATCATCATACTCACGTGATTTTAAATCTTTGGTTTTCCGAACACCATCAATTCTAAATAGTGCTTTGTATTTTTGTTTTTCAATTGGATGTTCGCAGCCTTTATAGACCACATTGGACACTTCAATATTTCGATTGCATTTTTTGCAGACAATGTGCAATCCAGTAAATTTTTTATACTTCAATAATTTCATTTTTTGTTTTTAGTTTTAATAAGCGAGTGTATAAGTTCTGTACGACATAATCACTGTGGTTTTACACGTTTTTATTTTTGATTGCTATACTTCCTTTAGGAATATATCTCGTGGTTTTGACGGCATCTGATGCCTTATTTAGCTGAATAATCTTATGTGCTTCATTGTTCAAATAGTAGGTATAATAGTTCTCCCAATCATTGCTGTATTGATTCATTAGCCGCTGAATCAAGGGGAAATTATAGACAACATCGAATTCACTTTTGAACACATATTCTCCACATGAATCCTTATAAATTGGCACATGATTTTTTTTGCACCATTTGCGAATACTTCTGAAATCTTTTCGGTTTAATAATCTATCTCTTACAATTTGAGTTAGAAATAATCTACTGTGATTTGAAGTTTTTATCAGCCCATTTAATACACCATTTTTGTTGTTGAATTCGTTTTCATTTTTTAATGAATTCATCGTTAAAGTTTTTACTGATTTTAGCCCGCCATTAAAGGCTTTGAGCTAAATTTATTGTGGTCATTTTATCGTTATGGAAATACAATAGAATTCCATGTTGACTATTGTCAATTTTTAAAATCACGATAAAATAACAGGTTGTTACTTAAGCTAATTCAGCTTGGCAAAATGTTGATGATAAATCAATTTAAGGATGCTAAATCCTTTGATTTATAATAGTTGTGGAACTATCAAGTAATAGCTGATTTCTGTTTTTGCGTTTTTAATTTTGAATCCAACTTGATACACTTTTC
>CAIQHW010000427.1 GCA_903871715.1 uncultured bacterium | reverse complement strand
TGTAATGTCAAAAGTTCTTTGTTATTGCGGAAGCACATCAAATATTTCTTATCAAACGCAATATGTCAATCAGGTTTATTTTAACCTTGATAGTATTCCCAAAATTCAATCTCGACCTGATTCAACTTTCTCAACTTTAGATACTGTTTATGCACATTATAAATGGTGTAACGATTCGGTTTGGTATATAAAATACGAACATTTTTCTAAGTTCAATTCAAGTTTATATTACACTGGATTAGGAGGTCCTTTCAATTCAGCAGGCTGGGACGAAGGTTTAGAGACGTCTGACATTTCATTTTTCAAAAAGCAAAATATTTCTTGTGGTAGTAGATTTAATTTTGAAAAAGCATTAGGAATCAATTTTACAAATGATTTAGATACAAAATGCTTCATTTTCCCAAATCCAACTTCATCATCTTTCACCATTTCAAAAAACACCAACGAAAATTTGCAATTGCATTTGTATAATTTAATTGGGCAAAATGTGTGGAATGAAAATTTGAAAAATGAAACCACACAAATTGAAAGAAATGGATTGCCTGCAAGTGCTTATCTATTCAGCATTACAAACTTGAAAGGAAAAATTGTGCAAACAGGGAAAATAATTTTTGAGTAATTTTACAACCATGAAATCAATCATCTTAATTGTTGCATCTCTTTTGCTTTTAAACACTCACGCAATTTGTTGCAAAAAACATCGAACACCAAAATGGCTGCAAGAAAAAATTGCAGAGCTAGAAAAACAAAAACCGCATCAAGCCAAAAGTTTCATTAAAGAATATCAATTCAACGGCATAAAGGTGTACTACATACCAGCCGATTGTTGCGACCAACTCAATCCGCTTTATGATGAAAGCGGTAAAATAATTTGTCATCCAAGCGGTGGCATCACAGGCCGAGGCGATGGCAAATGCCCTGATTTCAAGCCTGCTGCTAGCGATGGTAAATTAATTTGGGAAGATAGCAGGCAAAAAAAGAAGTAAAAAATTGATTAAAAATAACCAACAAAAAAAGGCAAGCGAAATAAATCGTTTGCCTTTTTTGTTGTCCGACTAGGTTTCGAACCTAGACTCTTCTGGACCAAAACCAGACGTGTTGCCAATTACACCATCGGACAATTTAAACCCTCTACTTCAACATTCTTTTATGAGATGTTTTTTTTCGAGGGCGCAAAGGTAAAAATATAATTGTCGAATTACCTAATTATGCTGCCATTTTTTTTTCTACTTTTGTCAACTTTTTTAAAAAAGCAAAAACAAAATAATTGTGCAAAAAGCAAATTGTTAAATTCAACTTAATGCGCAATAAAAATATTTTTGCAACGTAATTTGTCCGAAGTTTAATTATCTAAAAACAACACTTTTAAAACACAACATGAATTATCAAAAGTTGAACAACATCGTTGGTTGGTTAGTCGGAATCGCTGCCACCACAGTTTATGCACTTACCATGGAACCCACCGTTAGTTTTTGGGATTGTGGCGAATTTATTCCCGGCTCATTAAAATTAGAAGTAGTGCATCCGCCAGGAGCGCCATTGTTCTTGTTTATAGCACATATGTTCACTTTGTTGGCTGGTGGCAATTTACAAAAGGTGGCGTTGATGGTCAACTTTTCATCAGCATTGTCAACAGGTATGGCAATGATGTTTTTGTTTTGGATAATTACTGCTTTTGCAAAAAAGATGGTAGCTAAAAATGAAAATGGCGAAATAGAAAGCATCACCATTTGGGCAATCATGGGCAGTGGTGTTGTGGGTGCCATGGCAGCTTGCTTTGCTGATGCCATCTGGTTTTCAGCCGTGGAAGGTGAGGTTTATGCGATGTCTTTGTTTTTTACTTCGATAGTTTTTTGGGCTATATTAAAATGGGAAAATCATGCCAATGAAAAATATGCCGATAAATGGATTGTGTTGATTGCATTTTTAATGGGCTTGTCGACAGGTGTGCATCTATTGAATTTGCTCACTATTCCTGCCATTGCATTTGTGTATTATTTCAAAAGATACGAAGCAAGTTTAAAAGGCATCATCATTACATTTATTGTTGGTGCAGGTTTGCTAGCTTTTGTTCAATTTGGAATCATTCAACAATTACCTGCCATTTCAGCAATGTTTGATAAAATGTTTGTGAATGGCTTTGGCATGGGCTTCAACAGCGGTGTTGTATTTTTCTTTTTGATATTGGCAGTTTTATTTGGTGCAGGATTATGGTACACTCAAAAAAATAATCACACCATAGCCAATACATTTATTTTGTCAGTGGTATTTATCATCGTGGGATACAGTGCAGTTTTGATGGTGCCTGTGCGCTCTGCAGCAAATCCGCCAATTGATATGAATGACCCAGAAGACGCATACAGCCTACTTTCTTATTTAAATCGCGAACAATATGGCGATAGCCCATTAATGAAAGCACCTGATTTTCAAAGTGCTTTGAATGCAATTAACAATCGCCAAGTAAACACGGCAAACAAAGGATTTAAGTTTGGTAAAAACGAAAGCAAACATCATTACGATACCATTGGAGTTCGCCGTGAGTATGAGTTTGGTGATGATGTGCCGCAAATGTTGTTTCCAAGAATTTGGGATTATAATGACCAACAACATGTGCGCTTCTATCGTCAGTGGCTCAATTTGGGCGACCAAGATGTGCCATCCATGGGAGATAACATGAACTTCTTTTTCACTTATCAAGTGAATTTTATGTACATCAGATATTTGATGTGGAATTTTGCAGGTCGTCAAAATGATGTGCAAGGTCATGGCAATCATCGCGATGGTAACTGGATTACGGGCATTAGTGCCATTGATAATTGGCGCTTGGGAATTGATTCTACACAGTTGGGTGGTGTGTATGAAAATAACAAAGGCACTAATCGTTTCTTTTTAATTCCATTGATTTTAGGATTCATCGGTTTGTTTTATCAATATCAAAAGAATAAAAAAGATTGGTTTATTGTGTTGTTGTTATTCTTCTTCACTGGTTTAGCCATTGTGTTGTATTTGAATCAAACGCCGTTGCAGCCTCGTGAACGAGATTATTCTTACGCAGGTTCTGTTTACGCATTTTGTATTTGGATAGGATTGGCGGTGCTTGCCGTGTTTGAATTCCTAAATAAAAAAGGTGTAAAAGGCACAGCCGCAGTAGGTTTGGCAACTGTGCTTTGTTTTAGCGCACCATTTTTAATGGGCAAAGATGGCTGGAACGACCATGACCGTAGCACACGATATACTGCTTTGCATTTTGCCAAAAACTATTTGAATAGTTGTCCGCAAAACGCCATTTTATTTACACAAGGCGATAACGATACTTATCCATTGTGGTATGCGCAAGAGGTAGAAAAAGTAAGACCTGATGTGCGCATTATCAATTTAAGTTTGTTGGGGGTTTATTGGTATGTGGACCAATTGGGTCATAAAAATAATGATGCCGATTTAATTCCATTAACGGTTTCGCCTGATAAATATCGTGGAGATATACGTGATTATATGCAGTATTATGATGTGCCAGCAGGTCAGCCGCAACATCTCGACCAAAAAGCTGCTTACGATTTAACGGCTGTGATGAGTTATGTATTTAGCGATGATCCTAAAAAACAATTGCCTATGCAAGCTGGCGAAAGCATGAATTATTGGCCTGTGCAAAACTTATCATTGCCAGTAGCACAATTTGAAGCTAATTGCAAAGCGCAAGGTATTACGGCACCAAACGACACGGCATCTTTTCCGAAAGAAATTGTTTGGAAAATGAAAACCAGTGGTATGATTTTGAAAAACGATTTAATGACGTTGGATATTATTGCTGCTAACAATTGGAAACGCCCGATTTGCTGGACTGTATCATCCAGCCCCGATGCATATCAAGGTTTGGATGAATATTTAGAAGTAACGGGTATGATTGCTCGATTGTCGCCATTTAAAAATAATCAGCACAGCATGTATCCTATTTCTGGTCGTGTGAATACAAAATTGATGGAAGAAAGCTACAAAAAATATTTGTATGGTGGCATCAACAACAACAATGTGTATTTAGATGAAACCGCAATGCGAATGGCAGTAAATTTGCAAAGCAATATTGGTCGCTTGGCAGAGCAATTAGTTGCCGAAGGCAAAAAAGATGAAGCCATAAAAGTAATGGACGAATGTTTTAAAAATTTGCCAGCCAGCGAAGTGCCATATACCGTTTACACCATTCCATTTGTAAACACTTATTATAAAGCAGGTGCACCAGATAAAGCGCATAAAGTGGCAGATGAATTACTTCGTGGTGCACAACGTGATGCTAAAGTTTATTTCCAATTACCAAGCGAAGAAATCAAAGGCATTTACAATCGCGATATGCAAGAGTTTTTGTACACCATGCAATCATTAGATGGCTTTGCCAAAGAAAACGCAGATAGTGTTTATGCAAAGAAGATAGATGCAGAGTTTCAAAAAATGCAAATGCAATACAGCCAAAAAATGCAATAGTAGGTAGTGAAAATAATTACAAAAAAAAATCCCTGAATCATCAAATGATTCAGGGATTTTTTTTTGTAAACTAAAACAAGATAGATTTTGGATGAAATTAAAAAAGGTTTCAATTGCTTGAAACCTTTTGTGGTGGTGTGTGGGAGCTACTGGGTTCGAACCAGTGACCCTCTGCTTGTAAGGCAGATGCTCTGAACCAGCTGAG
>CAIQHW010000426.1 GCA_903871715.1 uncultured bacterium | reverse complement strand
TAAACAGAAAAGCGAAAAATAGTTTTCTAAAAAACTTAAACAAAAAAAGAGCAAGCTGTAAAACACAACTTGCTCTTTTTTAAAAGAAGAGAATTTATTTTAGTGTACTACACTCATTTTCATCACTTTTTTGCTGTTACCATTTTCGGCTTCTAAAAAATATAATCCACTGGCTAAATTGCTAATGGAAATAGCGCAATCTGTTTTGTTCTCGAATTCATAAGCTGCTAATTGAACCCCAGTAAGGCTTTTTATGCTTACAATCGTTTTGCTATCTACAATATTTTGTGGCAAAATTACATGCACCATATTTTGCGAAGGGTTAGGATACAATTGCATGCCTTCTAAATTGTTGATATTGTTGATACCGCTGGCTACTGAAACCGTTACTACATAAGCTTTTGAACTACTATCGGGTGCATAAACCGTGTAAGTAACCGGATTAGTGAAGTCTTGTGGCAAATTTGGTGAAGGCGATACAAATGCACCTAAAAAGGTTAAGGCAGGTGTTAAAGCAGTTACAGTAGTGCCAGCAGGCATTGCCACTGCAATTGTAGCAGGATTAGTGGTTTGCACAATAGATCCTGTTGCTGTATTAATGCTAAACGAGTTGATGCGTTTTGAATAATCGGTATGAAACGAACAAATATCGGTTCTGTTTCTCGGCAAAATTTTCCAATTGCTATGTGCATATTGCAATACGCCATTTATATAACACAAAGATTGACCGACATGCAACGAATCGGTATTGAAGTTGGAAGGAATATCATTGCTTAAATCATCACAACGTACGCCAAATGCAGTAACCGTAGTATCTACAGCCCATTCGCCAAAGTTTGAATAAGTAGCAGGTGGAGCTACATAATCAGGATTGGTATCAGCAACAACAATATTTTTAAACCCAATCAACATGGCTTCATAAGGCTCGGCATAAAAGCTTCTATTAGCATGAATGGTATCCATATTTAAGTTAGTAATGGGTTGATACAATTTATTGTTAGTAGAAACAATGGTATAAGTTGGGTTCGATAAAGTAGTCATCCCCGAAGGACTATTTAGGCTAGTTCCATTCACTTCATTTACCACAGCCGAAGTGATGTTAATTTTTTCGCCACGGTGCAAATTAGCCACAGCACCATCGCTTAAGGCAATGCCTGAAAATTTATTGGTACCATCTTGAATGGTTACTAATCCTAAATCATCGCTTTGTTGGGTAGCCATTACTACACCTGTGATGTTGATGTTTTTCAAAGTATCGGTTACATAAATAGATTTACCATTGCTAAATGCTCTTCCTTGAATGTCGCTGATTTTATTAATAGTGCGTTGAATAGAAAGATAGTAGCTATTGGTTGCCATAGTATCTGGATAATAACTCGTATGCCCAAAATTATCAACTGCTTTGATATAGTATTTTACATAAACGCTGTCGGTTACTGTAGCTGGGATGGTAGCTTTATAAGTAGTGCCAGAAGTTAAATTCATGGTTAAAGCTGTCCACGAATGGCTGCTTAAACCTTGCACATAAAAACATTGTACCGAGGCTACGCTGCTATCATCTACCACATCTGCCGTTACCGTTACACTTTGTGTAGGTGTTGGGTTGCCTGGATTAATTTTTAAATTGCTAATCACTGGTGGAGCAAAAGTTTGTGTGCCAATATCGCTCATTTGTAAAGGCGCAATGGTATAATATTTTACACCAGTGGTGGTGTTTAAATATTGCCCAATAAAACCACGGATATAAGTAATCACACTACCATTAGAATAACCTGTATAAACTGTTGGCGTGTTGCTTACTGGATTAGCAGAATTGTTACCAGTGCAATACATATCGTATTTAGTGTTGCAAAAAACGCCCGAAAAATTATCCTGCACGGTCATCGTATTGCCTGCACCATCTTTAATATCATATCTATATCTAGTGCCGCCATTTAAGCCTGACACAGAGTAACTGGGGTTTACATTGGTAATAATAGGGTTGTTGATTTGTACATATGTGCCTTCATATTTTTCGCCACTGGTCATTTGAATATCTTGCAACGAAGTAGTGTTGTTTAACTTTTCAAAAGTATCAATGGTAACTACTTTTGGACTTGGTATGTTAACAGGCCCAACTAACACCGATGGTGTTTTGATTAAAGAGAATTGAGAATTGCCACTAAAATCTTTTACGATACCTTGGCATTTTACTAAAAACCCTTGTTGAAAATTGCTGATAAAGCCCACATAGTTGTCTAAAGCATTTACCGAATCTTTGTCTGTTCCCATGCCAACGGCAGCTGGGTCAAGCATTACTTCAATACCATTCCAAGCACCGCCTGCAGTGTCCATCAAAAATGTAGCTAAACGATTAGGATAGCCAGAAGCACCACTTTGAGAATAGTTACATGGATTAAATGTACACACCCCTTTAATCCAAAGGGTATCGCCATTTTTCGCTGAAAGGTCATTACCTGTTGCCAAATTTGCTGGGCTAATATATTGAATCGCAGAAATTGGTGTAATGGTTTGTGCTTGAGTTGAAAAACAAAAAGTAGCAAACACAGCTACAATAAATAAAATTTTACGCATGTTGATATTATTTTTGGAGTGCAAATGTATTTAAAAACCTTAAAACAGTACTTATTGCATTGTTGCCAAAACATTAAGAAATAGAAAACAGTAGCCCCTTTAAAATAGAACATTAAGTTGCAAAATGCGCTTTAGTACTACTTTTTAATGTTTCTTCCTTTCCAATCGAAACTAAATAATTGCCCAGCAATGCCAATGGTAATCACATAACCGATGTGCAAAATTTGTGCAGGAATGAAAATGCGCATCAATTTTTTTTGCTGAAAAAAATTAGAAACGCTGCGCAAAAAAACAAATTCTACGATTGTTTTTAAAACAATTTGCAATACAAAAATCATCGCCATTTTTGGCATAAAAAACAGCAAAATAAAATTGCCCAAAATAGAAACATTAAATAGGTAAGCTATCACCAAAATCAGGGTTATTCGATGGTCGGAGTAGGATGTACTTTTGCCCGTCCATCGCAAACGCTGCTGAATAAATTCGCTTACACTCTCTTTTGGATGAGTGACAACACAAGCATCATTTGATTTCAAAAATGAGATTTTGTTGGCAAAATGTGTTGCCATTTTGTGCATCAAAAACATATCATCGCCGCTGCTGATGTTGTCGTTTCCTT
>CAIQHW010000425.1 GCA_903871715.1 uncultured bacterium | reverse complement strand
ACAGCAAAAAATATAAAGCTGCACTAAAACCATTTTTTTATAAAAGTTATCCAACCGAAAAATATTTTTCGGCGTTCAAAAAAATGAAAGCTGAAAAGTTGATTGCATTAGAAGAAATGGATTTTCACAAAACTGATTTTGCATTTCCTTCTGAAAAAATCAATTTGAATATCATTGCAGATTATGATAAAACAAGAGATTTTCCAGCCATTGATGGCACTTCTAAATTGAGTATTCATCTGCGTTTCGGCACAATTAGCATTCGTGAATTATTTTCTGTTGCAATAAAAAACAATGAAAAATTTTTGAACGAATTAATTTGGAGAGATTTTTATCAAATGATTTTGTGGCAATTTCCACATGTGGCAAATGGCTCTTTTAGAAAAGAATATGATAACATAATCTGGCGAAATAATGAACGAGAATTTGAAGCATGGAAAAACGGCAAAACTGGCTACCCGATTGTGGATGCAGGCATGAGAGAATTGAATGAAACCGGTTTTATGCATAACCGAGTGAGAATGATTGTGGCAAGTTTTTTAACTAAACATTTATTGATTGATTGGCGTTGGGGCGAAAGTTATTTTGCAGAAAAATTATTAGATTTTGATTTAGCCAGCAACAATGGCGGCTGGCAATGGGCGGCTGGTTGCGGTGTTGATGCCGCTCCTTATTTCAGAGTTTTTAATCCAACTATTCAAACACAAAAGTTTGACGCCGATTTAGTTTACATTAATAAATGGGTTACAAATCTTAACAACTTCGATTACCCGAAACCTATTGTGGAGCATAGCTTTGCACGTGACAGGGTTTTAGCTCATTACAAAAAATATTTAGGAAAACTATGAAAAAGATTGTTATTGCAGGTGGTTCAGGATTTATTGGAAAAGCACTTACGAAATTTTTTACTGAGAAAAATTATGAAGTAGTGGTATTAAGTAGAGCTGAAAATCAATCTACTTACAATCACATTCGATTTGTGAAGTGGAATGCTAAAACTGTTGAACCACTTTGGCAGCAAGAGTTAGAAGGCGCAGAAGCGGTGATTAATCTTTCTGGAAAATCTATCAATTGCCGATTTACGTCAGCTAATAAGAAAGAACTTTTAGCCTCCCGAATTGATTCAACTAATGCTATTGGTTATGCTATTTCGATGTGCAAAAATCCACCGAAAGTTTGGTACAATTCTTCGTCTATCGCCATTTACAAATACTCCGAAACTATTTTGCACGATGAATTTTCAACCAAATTTAATCAGGATTTTTTAGCAGAAATAACCAATCAATGGGAAAATGCAGTGCATCAATTTTCGCTTTCAAACACTCGAAAAATATTGATGCGAACATCATTAGTAATGGCAAAAAATGATGGTGTTTTCCTGCGGTTAAAACGATTAACGCAATTTGGTTTAGGCGGCAAACAAGGCTCTGGAGCACAGATGGTAAGCTGGATTCATATCAATGACTTTTGTAGAATTGTTGAACATTTATTGGAAAACAAAGATGCCAATGGTATTTATAATTTTTGTGCGCCACATCCCGTGGCTAACAAAAATTTGATGAAAATTATTCAACAAAAAATGAAAATCCCTATTGCGTTACCAGCTTTTAAATGGATGATAAAACTGGGTGCAATTCTAATTGGAACAGAAGCAGATTTAATTTTGCAAAGCAGCAATGTAATTTCAAAACGCTTACCAGATGAAGGTTTTCAGTTTCAATACGTTGATTTTAAAGTAGCAATTACTCCATTATTAAGTTAATCCCTTATTTTTTGTTCAACTTTCAACTATATTTTTTAACTACTTTTTAAACAAGATAATTTTGTTCAACTTTTAGTGCTAAACATTT
>CAIQHW010000424.1 GCA_903871715.1 uncultured bacterium | reverse complement strand
GACTAGCGATAAAAAGTCGCGTAATAAAATTGTTGATGATGCATTGACATTTGCTTTAAAATCAAATCCTTCGCCCATTTATCGTAAAGTGTTTGCTAAGCGAATTACGACAGGGAATTTTGAGGATAATATGAAAAGTATTGCTGATTGCGATTGGATTATTGAGGTTGTTATTGAGCGATTAGATATAAAAAAGCTGGTTTTCGAAAAGGTTGAGCTGTTTCGAAAACCTGGTACATTAATTACCTCAAATACATCAGGTATTCCAATTCATTTAATGAATGAAGGGCGCAGCGAAGATTTTCAAAAACATTTTTGTGGTTCCCACTTTTTTAATCCTCCGCGTTATTTAAGGTTATTAGAAATAATTCCTACTCCTAAAACATCACCAGAAGTTATTGATTTTTTGATGAAATATGGCGAATTGTATTTAGGAAAAACTACGGTTTTGTGTAAAGACACTCCTGCCTTTATTGCCAATAGAATAGGTGTTTATGGTATTATGAGTTTGTTTCACACCGTAGAAAAAATGGGATTAACCATTGACGAAGTTGATAAATTAACAGGCCCTGTTTTAGGTCGCCCAAAATCTGCAACATTCCGAACTTGCGATGTAGTTGGTTTAGATACCTTGGTTCATGTTGCTAATGGAGTAGCTGCTAGTTGCCCTAATGATGAGTCAATAGATACGTTTAAAATACCTGGCTTTGTTTCCAAAATGGTTGAAAATAAATGGCTCGGAAGTAAAACGGAACAAGGTTTTTTCAAAAAAGTGAAGTCAGCAAGTGGTAAATCTGAAATCCATTCGTTAGATCTTAAAACATTGGAATACAAAGCATCCGTAAAAGCAAAATTTGCCACATTGGAAGCAACAAAAACCATTGACAATTTAAGAGATAGAATGAACGTGTTGATCGCTGGAAAAGACAAAGCAGGTGATTTTTATCGTACTTCTTTTTATGGTTTGTTTGCATACGTAAGTAACCGTATTCCAGAAATAACAGATGAGTTATTTAAAATTGATGCGGCTATGAATGCGGGCTTTGCATGGGAATTAGGTCCTTTCGAAGCATGGGATGCTCTGGGCGTTTCAGAAACAGTGAAGGCGATGGAAGCCTTAGGAAATAAGCCTGCGGCATGGGTGTATGATATGCTTTCAAGTGGTGCTACTTCTTTTTATAAAGTTGAAAATAGTACTACAAAGTATTATGATATTCCTTCTAAATCGTACAAAATAATACCTGGAACAGAATCATTTATTTTATTAAATAATATTCGTGCAAGCAAAACTGTTTGGAAAAATAGTGGCGCAACTCTAACTGATATTGGAGATGGGATTTTGAATTTAGAATGGAATACTAAAATGAATTCGATTGGTGCCGAAGTAATTGAAGGCATAAATACGTCAATAGCAATTGCAGAAAAAGATTTTAGAGGATTAGTCATATCAAATGAAGGAGCTAATTTTAGTGCAGGAGCCAATGTAGGTATGATTTTTATGATG
>CAIQHW010000423.1 GCA_903871715.1 uncultured bacterium | reverse complement strand
CTGATAGCCTGCACGAACAACTTGAAACAGGTTGGATATGCGGGAATAATGTATGCAAATGATTGGAATGACTGGCAATGTTAAATCTTATTGGCTTAATGACTTAGCAAATAACAATAAAAAAAATACTAATAAAGTAAGTAAGGCAGAAAAAATAAGCAGGGCATCTCAAAGTACATTTTCAATAGATAGTTATGAATCTGAGCCTTGGGTTGCTGCCGATGACTCCTTCAACAAAATTGTTTCCAAATTATACTTAGAAAAATCAGAAGGTGAATTTTTTTCAAAGGGCTGGAATCCAACTAATGAAGAGGATGGATTATTATCATTTCTTGAATGGTTCAAGAAAATAACTCAAGATGCAGATAAGGTGTTTATTCAAGACCCTTTTTTTGATATACTTGGTTTAGAATTTCTTACCAGAACAAAAAAGTCAGAAACTGAATTTAATATTTTAACATGTACTCAAATAAGTTCAGTTGACGACAGTCATATTGAAGAAAAGAGTGAACCTAATAGGGCATTAAGAATAAAATCATTTATCAAAGCCCATCCCTCTCTTTTTAATACTTTGCTACTAAATGTTTATGATTTGCGAAGTAAGGGTGGTGGCGATAGGAATATTATACACGATAGGTACATTCTTCTTTTTAAAAAAGATGAACTTGTAAAAGGTTTTCATTTATCAAACTCATTTCAAGGTGCAACATCTAATCATCCTTTATTAATTACACCAATTCCGTATGATATTCTTAAGGAAGTAGATAGACATATTTCGCAGATAATAGAAAAGCAAGATGACTATAAGGAGATTGATGTAATTACTCTTTTCAACAAAGAGACTCAAAAAACTAAAGTCATTCCAAAGCAAGATGAAATTGCAGATAAAGTTTTTTTCGATAAAATTAATAGATGTATAAAGTTAGACAATGATGAAACAAGAAAATTAGATTTAGAGGCTTTTAAAATTGATGACTTTATAAAAGAAATTTCAAAAAAAAGTCAGAATATTTTTTCAGAAAAATGGTCAACATTCGGATGTATATTAGCTCGTATAAACAATGGGGAAGAAATTTTAGATAAGATTTGTTTAACTGCTACAACTGAATTTATTTCAAAAATTAAAGTATTTATTGAATCCACTTTAACAGAAGAGTACCCAATAGGATTTTTAGAAAAGAGCAGATATAGAGACAGGAAAAATTACATTCATCTTCTTAATGGAAACTTTGATGAAACATTGAAAAACTCAATTAGGCTTGATTCTTATTTTGGTGAAACATTTGGTTCAGGAAACTGGGGTGCTTACTATGGCTGTAAACTTTTGTTTTTAGTAGATGTGAATCAATACTTACAATTAATTCAATTCCTTAAACTAAAAATAGAAGATGAAGCTGGCAACAATATCGATATAACGGATTCAGCGTTAGAAAAAATTACAAATATTGCATTAGATAGGTTTGTAAAAAAAATATTCTGGCATAATGATTTAGCAATAATAATTCCTGCTTTACAAAGTAATGTTATTCCAATTAAAGCAATAGCAGTATCAGCTATAATATCTGATTGTTTAGAGGAGGATTCTCCCATGGAATTTGATGCTTGTAAAGAAATACTTTTAGCAAATCTCACAAAGGATGAGGCTTTGAATTCGTTTGTGACATTGCTAATTAAATTTAGATTCAACCAAAAAAATGATAATGCGGAATTAGAAGCTAAAATATTCAATACCATTGAAGAACTAGTTTCAAGTGAATTTTCAATTGAAAAACTAAAATTTGTTTTTGATAAACTTATTTACTCTTATTATCCATTTATTGAAAAAAAGATAACGGAAAAAATCCTTTACAAACTTTTAGACAAAAAACTGATTACCGCAAATGAAATTTTTGATTTGTGGAATAATGAGCTTATTAAATTATTTGATTCTATTGAAAGGTATTCTCTTGAAAAATTTTCGGGAATAATTGATTTATCTGGTTGGACATATTGTATAATAGATGATGCAACAAGAAACAAATTTATTAAACAAGTAAACAATGAAATAAAAAAGTGCAATAG
>CAIQHW010000422.1 GCA_903871715.1 uncultured bacterium | reverse complement strand
TTGATCGGAGGCTATGTTGCTGATAGATACTGGGGAAATAGAAGGTCAATTATTTTTGGTGGATTGTTGATGGCAGCAGGACAATTTATGATGTTTTTGGCAGGTTCTTTTTATGGCAATGTAGCTACAGCATCTATTTTTATGTATACGGGTTTAGGGTTTTTAATTTTTGGAAATGGTTTTTTTAAACCCAACATTTCAACTATGGTTGGTCAACTTTATCCAGCAGGCGATAAAAGAGTAGATTCTGCTTTTACCATTTTTTATATGGGCATCAATCTTGGAGCTTTTATTGCGCCTTTGCTCTGTGGCTTTTTAGGCGACACGGGCAATGCTGCCGATTTTAAATGGGGTTTTTTAGCAGCTTGTATCGGGATGTTGTTAAGCGTTGTTTTATTTGTTTGGTTAAAGAACAAGTATATTGTTACACCTGATGGAGAACAAATTGGAGAAGGTCCGAACAAGGCTCGTAGCAAAGGTTCTACGAAAGATGCAACGCCTGGTGTTATAGATAGTTTAGAAGAAACCAAAGCCGAATTTCCAATGAAACTTTTTGGGATTTGGGGAATAATAGCTGTTGTAATTTTTTGTGGATTAATGTTTGGATTGAAGTTTGATTTAATTGGCTGTTTTATTTTTTCACTGGCAATTGCCGTACCTGGCTTAATTATTAGCGACCCTTCACTAGCAAAAGTTGAACGGGAAAGAATTGGTGTAATTTACATCGCTTGTTTTTTTGTGATTTTCTTTTGGAGTGCCTTTGAGCAAGCTGGCGCTTCTCTTACTTATTTTGCCGAAGAGCAAACCAATCGACATTTATTTGGAACATTAATTCCAGCCAGTTATTTTCAGGCTATTAATGCAGTAGCCATTGTAATATTTGCTCCTCTTTTTGCCTGGATGTGGACAAAATTAGGAACAAAAAATTTAGAACCAGCCTCACCATTTAAACAAGCCTTGGGCTTATTTTTATTAGCCATTGGATATTTAGTAATCGCATTCGGTGTAAAAGGTTTGCAACCTGGTGTAAAAGTTTCGATGATGTGGTTGATTGCATTATATACCATACATACATTTGGCGAATTATGTTTATCGCCCATTGGGTTATCCATGGTTAATAAATTAGCACCTGTAAAATTTGCATCGTTGCTCATGGGCGTTTGGTTTTTAGCCAATGCATCTGCTAATAAATTTGCTGGACAATTAAGTGGCTTGTATCCTGAACCTGTTGTGCCTACTGAAGTTGTGGCTAATATCAATACCAATCAACACTATAATATTTTAAAGGAAAATGCAAAAGAAGATGATTACAATGGTAAAAAAGTGTACTCCATGGAGAGCCTTGATTACTCGAAAATTAAAGATGAAAATGTGAAACGAGATATTGTAATTGCTATTGAAACTGGAAGCATTGTAAAAGAAAAATCTTTTCTAGGCTTTGCCATCAACGATTTGTACCACTTCTTCATGATATTCGTTTTTATGGCTGGCATAGCATCTGTTATTCTCTTTTTCTTGAGTAAAAAATTAGTAAGAATGATGAACGGTGTGAGATAAAAACATGCTACTTTGCAAAAAAAATCCCATTAGCTAAATTTGTTGATGGGATTTTTTTTGCAGCGAAAATTATTTCTTTATCGAAACCATTTGCTGTTCGGCTTCCGTTTTATACTTACCATTTTCGGCAATGATTTGCTGGAAAATGGTTTCAGCCGTTAGTTTATCTTCAATATTTAAATGCGCCAATGCTTTTTGATATCGTGCATCATCAAACCATTCTTGGTCATTGGTTAATAAAATGGCGTCAAATTGCGTAATGGCCTCAATGTTTTTATTCAGTTGCATGTAGCTCATTCCTAAATAATATTTTGCTTCAAAATTGTTGGGTTCTTTTGCCACTACATTGTTTAATAATGAAATGGTTTTGGCGTAATTTTTGGAATTATATTGCTTCAAACCTTCAATGGCATCAGGGTTTTTATCAATTACGAAATTCTTTTCATTATTGTTTTCTGATAAATTTGAAGCAGAAACGAGTGTTGGAGCGGTTGAATTATTTTCAACTTTCTGAATCAATTTTTTCGGCATCATCTTTTTACTTTCGGCATCATCCAAAGCTTTTGATGTGGCACTTTTATCAGCATTGGTAATACTTTCAGGCTTATTAGCATCAGTTGAAATTGAATTTTGTGCCACCATTTCTTCCGATGATTTTTGTATCGTATCATTTTGCTTTTCCATTTCTTCGTTTAATGGCGAAGTATCATCAGTGGCTGAAACATTTCTGCTGTAAGGGTTTTCAGCCGCTTTGTCTTTTATAATTGTTACGGTATCAGTTTTTTCTTTTTTAGAAATAGATGCCAAGCTGCTTACTTTAGAACTTAAATCGGAAATATTTTTTGCCACATTTTCAAATCGCGTATTTAAAAACCAACCAAAATAAATGCCTAATCCCATCACCAAAAATAATACAGAAGCAGCCACACCAATTATTCGCCAAGGTGAGTAAATTATTTTTTTACGCTGGCTGTAATTGGTTCTGCGCTTGATTTGCAGGTTCAGCAATTCAATTTCTTTTTGATAATCGCCCACTTGATTTTGCTTCAAACCTTCCACCGCATCGCTGCAAAATTCACATTCCAATAAATGATTTTCAACCACTCTTTTTTCATCAGCCGATAAATTATTTTGCACATAATTTTTCATTTGCAAAGCCGTGAGGCAATTGCTTTCGTTGAAAAATAAATGGCTGTATGTGGCTTTGTTGCTCATTTTATTTGAATCGCTGAAAAGTAGATGGCTGATTTTTTTCTAAAATTATTTTCAAATTTCTTTTCCCATTTTGAATAAAACTTTTTACTTGAAGCATCGTAAATCCAGTGCTGTCAACTATTTCTTGATAACATTTGTTGTGCAAATAAAATTGCTCTACACAAATTTTTTGTTGCTCGTTCAATTGATTTAAAGCTTCGTACAATTTTTTTTCATCGTCATCATTATTCAATTTATAAAGATGAAAATCTTCCGCATTTTCCACAAAATCATCTGCCACAGGTTGTATCAAATCAATGGAAACGCTTTTGTTATCGTGCTTTCGCAGTTGCATCAAACAATGATTTTTAGTAACCATATACAACCACGATTTAAAATGTTGCACATCATGATTTCGCAAATCAACCAATAATTTTTCAAAAATATCCATTACCGCATCGCGGCTTTCCGCTTCGGTTTTCAAGTATTTAAAACAAGTACCCAACACCAAATGAGTGTAGCGTTGATATAACTCAGCAAAGAAAATAGTTTCGCCAGTTTGCTTGTATTGCAACACCAATTCGATGTCGCTTAATTGTTCAATATGGATATGTTGTGATGACAAAATGGAAAACAAAAGTAGCGAAACAGAATTTTAAATATCGCCTAAAGTTGGTCGCAAAATTATTTCTTCCACTAAAGATGAATTGGATAATTGATAAGCATTGAAAATAGCAGATGCCACATCCTCGGGCAAGATGAATCTTTCTTTTGGTAAATCGGTTCCTGCCCATGAATCGGTTAAAACTGCACCAGGATAAATGGTTGAAACTCTGATGCCAAAAGGCTTTAATTCCTCTCTTAAATTTTTTGAAAACCCACTTAAAGCGAATTTTGAAATACTGTAACTACCACCATTTTTATATGCCTGTAAACCAGCCACACTAGTAATATTAAAGATATGCCCAGATTTTTGTTTCATCATTTTTGGCAATAAATTTCGAGTAATTTCATAAGCACTAATCAAATTAGTTTGCAACAAAAATTCTAATCGCCCATCAGGTTCATCGGCAATATTTCCGGGTAAAAATGTGCCCGCATTATTTACCAAAATATCAATGGTTTCAAAATGCTCGTTTACTTTTTTGCAAAAGTTATCTCTTTCTATTTTGCTACTTACATCTGTCGCAACACAGCATACATCAATGGTTGAGTTGATTTGCAATAACTCTTTTTTTGTTTGCAGTAATTCATTTTCATTTCTTGCACAAATTGCCAAGTTGAAATTTTCTTTTGCAAATTTTTGTGCAATGGCTTTACCAATTCCCCTTGAAGCACCAGTGATAACGGCTGTTTTCATAATTATTTAACTGCTAAATTTTTCTTTTGATGGCTATGCACTTGAAAATAACTACCCGCCACCAACATACCTTCAACAAAAGCAAAATTATGCGAACCTCTGTCTGGCGCAGATTTTCCATTGATTAAAAAAGCTGGGAGATTTATCCAACCCAATCTGATTTGAGGCCTAATGAAAAAATATTTTCCAAAAACAAATTCTAACCCTTGGTAGGTGCTGGCAGCATAACCACACAAATGAAAGTTGTTATCTTGGCCATAACCATAAATTTCAACTTGCGTTTTTGTTACCATAGCGGCTATTCCAACGCCGCTGTTTAAATTTATTTTCACAAAATGATGCAAAAACAATGGCGACCGATAATCAACATCTGCAGAAATTAAATTCAAACCATTGGTGTGTTTTAGGTATAAAAAATTCTTCGTTAATTCAACAGGTTGATCGTAGCTAAAAGTTTGCGCCGTGGGATGATTTACAAATTTCGGGTCGGCATTGATATAGCCTGAAACACGAATAAATTGACTATTGTCCGCCACATATTTCATGTGGTCGAGCCCAATCGAAATGCCCAATTTTTCGTTTAGATTATAACCCACTCGATAGTCGTATTGAGCCACAGTAATGGCTTGTGGGTCGGTGTAATGTTGCCAAGTAAATGGATAAGGTTTGTCTTTTGCTTTAATTTCGTAGAAATGCAATTCATAATTATTGCCTTTTAAAGTAAGATTGTTGTTGGTAAAAAATTCACGATTATAGCCCCAATAAGCAAACCAGCGATGGGCATACTTTATCGAATCATTTTTTGCTGCAAAACACATTTTTGCAAACAGAATGACAGCGATAAGAAACAAAGACTTTTTAAGCATAACGTTTTGTTAGAAAATTAAATGTGGGCGAAATTAATAGCGAAATTTTTTAGAACCAATTTTAAAATGCTTAAAAATGAGGTGATATTTATCAGCCTATCATTTTATTTCGTTTGATTAAATAAGGCATTAAAACCTGCTCCAGTCCTGCATTGATATCAGCTTCTACCAAATCAATTTTATTTTGTCCGCAGCGAAATTTCAATTCTTCTTTCAGTGTTTTCATTTGCTGAATGTAATGCGTTTTGATTTGCTGGGAATGCAATTTTATTTTTTCGCCAGTTTCTAAATCAGTAAATTCGTAAGGACGGTCTTCAAAATCAAAATCCCATTCTTTTGCTTTATCGGCAATGTCGAACACGATGACTTCATGTTTGTTGTAACGCAGATGGTTCAAGGCTTCCAGCATATCAGCCGTTCCATTTTTGCTTAAATTATCTATCATATCGCTCATCACAATTACCAAACTTCGCTTGTGAATGCTTTCAGCAATTTGATGCAAAGCCGCAGCTGTATTAGATTTGGCTAATTTTTTTTCTTGCATCAATAAGCTCAATAATTGATTACCGATAAGTTGATGTTGTTTGGTGCTACTTTTTGCATCCACTTGATAAAATACATTTTCGTTGAACAAACTCAAGCCCACAGCATCTCTCTGTTTCTTCAATAAATATTGAAAACAAGATGCAGCCAACACTGCAAAATGAATTTTACTTTTTGCCGTGATGGAAGATTTAGTTTCGGGATAATACATACTGCTACTACAATCAATCACAATTTGGCAACGCAAATTGGTTTCTTCTTCAAATCGTTTT
>CAIQHW010000421.1 GCA_903871715.1 uncultured bacterium | reverse complement strand
AGCACACATCAATCAACCAAAAAATTCTTTCTTTTTCGGAACACCAAGCGATAAATTGTATCGCAAACTTACATTGCATGGTAGCATGCGTTTCCCAATTGCTTACAAAGTTGATTTAGCGCCTTCAATTATAGTTTTGTATCAAGGTAGCTGGTTTGAAATGGATGAAGGCACTTATGTGCGCTTTTTGTTGTCTGACACCAAAGCTCGTGAGTTGATGGCGTATAATATTGGAGTTTGGTTTCGCCAAGCAAACCGCTCTGGTGGCTTTACTGAGGATGCTATTAACATTTCTAACAAGCTTGAGTTTAATCAATATTCTATTGGCATTAGCTACGATATAAACGTATCAAAACTTTCCTCTACAACACGATTAAAAGGTGGTGTTGAATTATCTGTATCTTATCAAGGCGCATTAGATGCTTCTTTGGGTAATAAAAAACGACCAGTTTGCCCAGTGTTCTAATTTATTTTTGAGCATTTGAATTTGTGTTTTCAAAAATAGTTGCAGTTCTTCGCACAAAAATTTTAGGCATTGGCTTTAAAAGAAATTCAGATAGAGAAGTTGTATTTCACCATCAGCGAAGTGGCTGCACAGTTCAGTATTGCGGCTTCGGTGCTGCGTTATTGGGAAAGTGAGTTCATTATTATTCAACCAAAAAAAAGCAGAAAAGGCGATAGACTTTATACCAAGGAAGACATCGACAACATCCGTTTGATTTATCATTTGCTTCGTGAAAAAGGGTTCACGATTGAGGGCGCAAAAAAATATTTGAAGGAAAATAAAAATGCTCATCAGCAATTTGAATTGGTTGATTCGTTGCAAAAATTACGTCAGTTGTTAGTGGATTTGAAAGAAAATATTTGAGGCAATGAAAAAATATTTCTTCCTTTTTTTTCTCTTAATTTTTATTGCTTGTGAAATAAAAAAGGATGACAAAATTAAAATTGAAAGTCCTTACAAAAACTTAAACAGCGATGCCACTTATATAGGCATGCAAACCTGCAAAGGCTGCCATAGCGATATTTACAACACTTTTATAGAAACAGGCATGGGCAAAAGCTGGGACTTGGCAACGCCCAAAAAATCATCTGCTCGATTTGGCAATCACGAAGTGGTTTATGATACGCTGAATGATTTTTATTACCATCCATTTTGGAAAAACGATTCGTTGTTTGTAAAAGAATATCGTTTGCAAAATCATGACACGATTTACAAGCGCATCGAACACATCAAATACATTGTGGGTAGTGGGCAACACACCAATTCGCATTTGATTGAAGTGAATCATTTGTTGTATCAAGCACCTATCACTTTTTATACACAACAAAAAATATGGAACATGGCACCTGGCTTTGAACATGGTCACACTAGTCGTTTTCAGCGAACAGTTGGTAATGAGTGCATCACTTGCCATAACTTTTATCCGCAAACAGATGGTAGTGCTGATAATTATTTTGATAAAGTTCCAAATGGTATTCAATGCGAAAGATGCCATGGTGCTGGCAGTGTGCATGTGCAAGAAAAACAAGCAGGCAAATTGGTGGATATTTCAAAGGATATTGATTACTCAATTGTAAATCCAAAAAAATTGAACAGAGCCTTGCAAATCAGTCTGTGTCAGCGTTGTCACTTGCAAGGCGTAACCGTTTTAAACGAACAAAAAACTTTTTTCGATTTTAAACCAGGCATGAATTTGAGCGATGTGATGTACACTTTTATTCCTCGATTTACGGATAGTGTGGAGCATTTTATCATGGCATCACATGCCGATAGAATGAAGCTGAGTCAATGTTTCATAAAAAGTGAAATGACTTGTATCACTTGCCATAACCCACATGTGAGTGTAAAATTTACACCCGAAAAAACATTTAATGATGCTTGCCAAAAATGTCACCAAAGCAAAAATGATTGCAAATTAAATTTAGCAGAAAGAAAAAAATCGAACAATAATTGTTTCGCTTGCCACATGCCTTTGAGCAATTCGATTGATATTCCGCATGTGCAAATTCACGACCATTTTATTCGTGTACCGAAAAAAGTAAACGCTTCGCAAGCCGCTTCCATTCGTAAGTTTGTCAGATTAGCCTGTGTAAGTGATGCTAATCCTTCGGCTTTGATTCGAGCAAAAGCATACTTGAATTATTTTGAAGAATATGAAGGAAAATTTGATGTACTACTTGATAGCGCAAAATATTTTTTAGAAAAATGTAGCGATAAAAATGATGCTGCATTTCATCAAACTATGATTCGATTTTTGTTTTTGAAAAATGATTTTGAGGGAATAAAAAATTACGCAACAACAAATTTTGATAACCAACCAGTTGCTGATGCTTGGACGGATTATAGAATTAGTGAGGCTTTGCTGCACACGAAAGGTTTTGCTGCTGCTATTTTGTTTTTACAAAAAGCTGTTGCGTTAAAGCCCAATGAAATTGATTTTGCCAATAAATTAGGTATTGCATTTTTGCAAAATAATCAAACCGCAGAAGCTGAAAAAAATTTTAAAAGTGTGTTGGCGAAAAACAAAAACCATGTGTCGGCTTTAACTAATTTAGGTTTTATTAATGCGCTAAATGGGAATTTGCAACAAGCAGAAATCTTTTACCAGCAAGCCTTGCAAGCCAACCCTGATTATGAACAAGCATTGATGAATTACGCAGCTTTGCAAAATTTACAACATCATACCAAGCAAGCTATTGAATTGTTACAACGCATTTTGAAGAAAAATAAAAACAACATCGAAGCAAAAATGCGATTGGAAGAATTGAAGAAATCGTTTTAAAATTTGCATCTTCCATCGTGCAAACTTTCCTTACTTTTGCACCTCAAAATTTTCAAAAAATGTTATCACAAATTCCAAAAGCGATTAACGAACCAGTTAAAAGTTATGCGCCTAATTCAGTAGAAAAAATAGCTTTGAAAGCAGCGCTGAAAGCGGCTAAAGACAATGAAGTAGATATTCCAATGTATATCGGTGGCAAAGAAATTAGAACCAATAATAAGCAGGCCATTCATCCACCACATGAAATTGCACACACTTTGGGTTATTATCACAAAGGTGATGCAAGCCATGCGAAAGCAGCAGTAGAAGCAGCTTTAGCAGCAAAAGAAAATTGGGAAAATTTATCGTTGGAAAATCGTGCTGGCATATTTTTAAAAGCAGCAGATTTATTAGCCAATAAATATCGCTATGAAATGAACGCTGCAACCATGTTGGGGCAAAGTAAAAATTGTTTTCAAGCTGAGATTGATAGCGCTTGTGAATTGATTGATTTCTTGCGTTTCAATGTGCAGTTCATGTATGAAATGTATAACCAACAACCATTAAGTGGT
>CAIQHW010000420.1 GCA_903871715.1 uncultured bacterium | reverse complement strand
GTACTTCTATTCAAGAAGGAAAATATTTGGTAGTGCGTGGTTTGGCTGATAGATATAACCAAGCAATGTTAAATGGCATTTTATTAAGTAGCACAGAGCCCGATAGAAAAACCTTTTCTTTCGATGTATTCCCTGCGCCAATGATTGACAATATTATTATTAACAAGGCTTTTGTTCCTGAATTACCTGGTGAGTGGGCTGGTGGTTTAATTCAAGTAAATACAAAAGATATTCCCACAAGTAATTTCTTTAGCATTCAATTAGGTACAGGATTTAATACTCAAACTGCAGGTAGTGATTTTTATCAATACAAAGGTGGTAGTTTAGATTTCTTAGGAATTGATGATGGTGCAAGGTCTTTGCCAGATGGTTTGCCTGCAAAGAATGCATTTAGCATGCTAGATCAAACACAAAAAACAGCTTACGGAAAACAGTTTTCAAATATTTGGTCTGCAGAAAAAAATGCTTCTAATTATTTACCTGTAACCAATAAAACTTTTCAAATTAACGGTGGATTTAATACCAAATTAGGTGCCAATAGTAAACTAGGCGTTTCACTTGCACTTACTTATAACCAAAGTTTTAAAAGAACCAATTTCGATAATAGACTTTATTCTATTACTAATAATTTAGCTAGTTTAAATTTCGATTATCATAACGATAAGTATAGTCAAGACGTTTTATGGGGTGCATTAGGAAACTTCACTTTGCAATTAGGCAATAATTCTAAAATTTCTTGGAAATCAATTTTGAATATCAATTCTACCGATTATACAACTAAGCGTACTGGAAAAGATTTTGAAAATGATCCTATCAATGGAGAAAATATTAGGGCTACAGAATTGGCTTTAAAAGCAAATACATTTTTTAATACTCAATTATCTGGCGACCATAATTTACCAACTTTAAAAGCAAAATTACATTGGTACGGAAGCTTTAATATTCTAGATCAATATATTCCAGACCAACGTCGTATTCAATACAATCAAAACGTAACTGTACCAAACTCGCCATATACCTTGTTGATCTCTGCATCAAAAACTTCTCAAAGAAGTGGTAGTAGGTATTATGGATTTTTAAATGATTATGTATACACTGGTGGTGGAGATGCTACTAAAAACTTTACCATTGGTTCTTTAAATCAAAGTGTAAAAGCTGGTTATTTAATTCAAGTAAAAGATCGTTTGTTTGATTCAAGACCTTTTTCTGTATACCTTCCTTCTGATAATCCTGCATTGCGTTTGTTACCAGAAAATCAAGTATTTAGTCAAGAAAATTTCGGAACAGGATTCGATAACAAATTTGCTTTCAATGAAATTTTTGGTAATCAATATAGATACGTTGCAAATAGTATTTTAAATGCTGGATTCCTTCAGTTCGACAACCAATTAGCTCGTCAATTAAGAGCAACTTGGGGTGTTCGTTGGGAAAATTTCGACCAAGTTATTGGAAGTATGCAACAAAAAGATCCAAGACATGTACATACAACTGTTGACGACTTTTTACCTGGTTTGAATTTTACTTTTAAAGCAAATGAACAAACCAATATTCGTTTGTCTGGTTCTCAAACTGTTGTTAGACCTGAGTTTCGTGAGTTGAGTCCTTTTGCATTCTTTGATTTTGATTTAGGTGCAACAACAACTGGTAATAAAGAATTGGTTAGAACAAAAGTTACCAATGCAGACTTACGTTATGAAATTTATCCAAGAGCTGGAGAAATATTCACACTAGGTGTATTCTATAAATATTTTGAAAAACCAATTGAATTATATTTCAACCAAACAGGTGCTGGTAGTTCAAGTACATTCAATTATATCAATGCCGATAAAGCTTCTGGATATGGCGCTGAATTAGAGATTAGAAAAAAATTAGACGTAGTTTCTGATGCCTTACGCAATTTTGTATTCCAAGGTAACTTTTCTTATATCTACAATAGAGTGATTAGTTCTGGAACTAATTTAAACAGACCTATGCAAGGTCAAAGCCCTTATTTAATTAATGCGTCACTTCAGTACGACATTGAAAAAATTGGACTAAACACTACTTTATTATTCAACCAAATTGGTCGTCGTATTTTATATGTAGGAAGTAGTGATTATCCGCCAGTATGGGAAAATCCACGTGCATTACTTGATTTACAAATGGCTAAAAAAGTACTTAAAAACAAAGCTGAAATAAAATTAAATGTTTCTGATTTACTTAATCAGGTAGCTTATTTCTACCACGATTTAAATGAAGACGGAAAGTTCGATAAAACAAAAGATGCACTTGCTATTGCGCGTAAATATGGCACAAACGTAAGTATCTCTTTTGCCTATACCATTAAATAAAAAAAAACAAATAAAAATTCTCCCAATGAAAAAGGTATTTATTCTGATTGCAGCCGCAGGAATGTTCGCAAGCAGTTGTAGAAAAATTGAAGTTGATGGAACTACAACAACTGTAGTAACTACTCCTCCATCTTCTACTCCAGTAGAAAATACGATTCTTGAAGGTCGTATCATTACAAATTTAACTTTAAAGGCAAGTTATACATATAAATTGCGTGGATTGGTTTATGTAACCAATGGAGCAATTTTAACTATTGAGCCAGGCACTAAAATTGTTGGTGAAAATGGTAAAAATGGTGCTTTAATTATTTGCCGTGGTGCAAGAATTAATGCAGATGGAACTGCCGATAAACCAATTGTATTTACTTCAGAAGCTGCAACTCCACAACGTGGAGACTGGGCTGGTGTAGTTTTATTAGGCCAAGCACCAAATAATTCCTCTTTCAATGGTGTTGATGGTATCGGAGAAATTGAAGGTGGTGTTAATAATAGTGATGGT
>CAIQHW010000419.1 GCA_903871715.1 uncultured bacterium | reverse complement strand
TCGGCTAACAACTTCATCCAATTATTGATGGTAGCGGTGTAAAAATAAATTTTACCAATTTCAATAAACGATTGCCGCTGTTGTTTGAAATAATTCATTAAGCAAAGTTAATTGCTTTCTTGTTTTGAAGTATTGATGCCTCGGTTAGTGCCCTCACTAACCGAAATAAATGATTGATGTTCGTGGGGACACGAACCTCGGCGGAGAAGAAAAACTACCAATGAGATGGTACGCTTTTTTTATAACAAAGGGTATTTAAAAGCTATCTGAACTTTAAATTGATTATCACTTTCAACTTTTAGTATTAAAGCAGGACAATCTTCAAAAGAAATAGACTTATTTATTTCAATTACAGAATTATGTCCTTTCTTTAATAAAATAGGTGTTGGTTTTGATTCATCAATATTACTCTTGTCAATTAATAGTTCAATATTCTCATTTCCTTCATCAATACGAATTGAATTTAAAAAAACTTGAGAACACCCTTTAGGCAATATTAGGGCTTTTGGATTTTTGTGACTAAGTTCTATACTTGGGATAGTGAAACTCGGAATATCTTTTAACTGTTCTCGATTTACACAATAGATGACAAAGATTTTCATGATTTAAATATTTTCTGCAAAGTTCTTTATCTGTGTTTGAATTTCCCAATTTCTATTTTTACACTTTTTTTGTAAAAATAATAAGGGCGGCAAACAGCCGCCCTTATTATTGATTATTTTACAATGATTAACTTCTTTGTGATTGTTGAATTGTCAACATTGATTTTATAAAAGTAAATTCCTGCTGCTAAATTTTTAGGCTCAAATGATGTTGTATAAAATCCTGCATCTAGTGTGCCGTCAAACAAAGTTGTAACTGGTCGCCCTGTGAAATCAAACAATTCAATTTTAACTTTTGAATTTTGTCCTAATGAATATTTCAGCGTTGTGTAGTCTTTACAAGGGTTTGGATAAGCGTCAGCAAAATTGAAATTGTTTTTGTAACTCTCTACATTTGTAATTGTGTTTGTGGTGCTTGGTTCTGTTGTACCGCTTACTGCTAATGTGTTATTTACTGTGAATGCACGAAGAACAAGATTCAAATAATTGTTTCCGAAACGAACACCATTAGGTGGGTTTGTTGGTGCTTGTCCTGTTGTTTTATCAGATTCTTGTGTGATTGCAAATAAGTTGCTGCCCTTGTCGAATGACGTTTGAATGTCGGCTACATAAACATTAGGGTCGCCGATTGTATTTGAATCAGTATTTAAAATCCAATTATTAGGAGTAGCAGCATCGTTTAAAAGCATGTATAAAGTTCCTTGGTCGGGGTTTAAAGTATCGTTGAACAACTGAATTGCTTGGTAAGTCAATGCTGTGAAACCATCTTTATTAACTGAAACTCTTGGTTTTGAAAAATAATAAACACTATCGCTATCAACATAAGGAATAGAAGACCAATCGTGATTTAATGTGTCCCAAGCATAAGCAGTCATTCTTTTTTCAAAATCTCCATCAGTTGTGTAGTGTGTTGAACTGTATGCAACTGCACCATAGTTGCCGTTGAAATCCATGCTTAATTCATCGAATGAAGTCATGCCATCATTAGCAATTAAAGTTTGTGTTGCTTGCCATGTTGTGCCGTCCCACAAACGATAAACAACTTGATTGTTTAATGTGCTATCTGCTCCATCAGGGTCGTTAATCCAACTTGCAATTGCTTTTGTGCTATCAAAATAAGCAACCACAACATTTTTATTTGTTCCCGAAAGGTTTACTAATTTATCTGGAGTTCCAAAATTCCATGTAGAGCCATTTTCTTGAACTGTGCAATAATATACATCAGAAGTATCGGCTGCTAAATCTGCTGTAACCCATGTTATTAAACCATAATTGCCTTTTCCCATGATTATATTTGCTTGTCCGTCTGCCGTGCCGCTTGATGGCGACGAAGTATTGTTGTCTGATAATTCAAAAGGTGTACTGAATGTTGCTGTTGATTTATCATAAACAGTTGCCCAAATATCTTCTGCATTTAAAACGTCAGATAAGTCTTGCGTTGCTGTATTAAAGTTGTTCTCGTTGTATCGGCTTTCTGTCCATGTGATTAATGCAGAGCCGCTTGGCATTACAGCAACTTTAGGATTTGAAATAACATCTTTGCCACTAATTACTTCAACTGGTTGTGAAAAACTTCCTGTTGCATAATCTAATTGAGCAAAAAGAATTTTTTGTTTTTGGTTGTTGTCGTAATCTAACCAAACTACATAAAGGCTATTGGTATCGGCTGTAAATGATGGTTGTGCAAAATAGTCTTGCACTTCAAATGATGGGCTGCTTTTTACTGTTTTTGTGTAATCGCCCAAAGCATCAACTTTGTCAAAAATGTTTGTTGCTGGATGTGCTAATCTTAATTGGTCGCCCCATGTGTTTGAATAAAATGTTTTTTCAAATCTTCCTTCTTTTGATAACCACCCAATGCCTAATTTGTAATCAATTGCACCAGCTATTTCAAGTGATAAGCCAAATAAATTTCTTGTTTGTGGTGATGGAAGTGAAACATAATTGAAACCACCGCCAATTGAACCTCTTGCAATAATGCTACCACTTGCACTTGCAACCAAAGCATCAGCAGAAACTCTTAAAAATCCTTCACAATTAATTTTTGCTGTTATTTTTGAAGTGTCAGTACCAGTGCCAATGAAACCCCAATTTGAAGTAGTTGGGTCTTGTCCATAAACTAATTGTCCTTTTAATGTTCCTGAAAAACCAATTCCTCCATCAATTTTTACTGGAACAGGTCCAGCAAAAAATCTGAATGAAGGGAACTTTATATTTACGGCTGGCGTTGTATAAGTACCCGTTAAATTGAACGCTAAATTAAAAGCTGCATCAAGTGTTAAACCTGTTGAAGTTGGCAATGAATAAGAATATGGAATAGTTATTTGGTCGAAAACATTTAAAGCTAAATTACATTTTGAATTACTCAAAGTTGAATTAGATGGTGGTTGTGTAATGTCGTATTGAATATGAATTGAAACATTTGAACTATCTAAATTGTAGGCTCGTCCTGTTAATCCAGGAACACCATTTGGCATTCCATTATTCGCTAAAGCTAAAACATTTACTATTGCATCAAAATCAATAGTATTCCCCGAAACAGTTACGTTTGTTGCTTTTCCGCCATTCGCTAACCAAGAAGGTTTTGCAATAATTGTAAGAGGTAAGTTAGAAATAGTTGCCCATGATGAATCTTTTACTTCAATTGAAGAACCAGCGTCTAAACGACCCATATCAACACTACTCCATGAAAAAACATTCCCTGATGGAGAATTATCTGTAAAAGAATCTATTGCAACGTTAGCAGAATTAAGCGCATAAAAATGAACTTGATTTAAGGATGATGTCCCATCTGTATAAGAGAATGAGTTATTAACTGGGCTTATTCCTTCGACAAATGTTCCCGACAATGAAGGACTAATTTGTCCGTAAGAAAATTTTGTTGCAAAGAAAATTGCAATGAATGTGATGAGTAGTTTTTGTTTCATGTTGATTGGATTTATTGTTTTTAGATTTGGTTTTTATTTAGTTGTTGAAAAATAAAAGGGCGTATCCAAAGAGCTTGAATTCACTTAGCAGAGGTTCTTGGAAGACCCACGAGAAAATGAAAACGGCAAATAGATACACCCATCGGGCGCACCATCTTTACTGTTTCTTTTCTCATTTGAAATTTTCCAAGATTTCTGCTAACGAAAAGAAAGCGATGCAATATTTAAGTCTCTTTTATTTCTCTATAAAAATTTGTTTTAGTGATTAAAAATCTTTCGCAAAGATGAATTATTATTTATGATGAAACAATACCAACTAGTTTGTATTTTTTGCATTTGCGATTACTCACTGAATGATTATTGATTATTATGTTCGTGAATCTCACTTCGTTCGATTTAAAGCGGATAGCCCGACCTTTTTATTTTTTGGATTTACACACCTTTAACCATAGCAAAATGCTATGCCTACCATTTCGTTTTGAAATGGTTTTTATTTTTCAAAATTATTTATTGGATTCATAAAGCTTTATCAGCATTGCATTTGGCGGATTTGTAGGGTTGTAGGTATGCCATTTGAAATTAGTGCGGCACGAACAAACTGATTTTCAAAATGAAAACAAAACAACCAAATATTTATTCGCAAATGCAACGCTTTGCGACTGTAACTCAAACTTTAATTATGCAAGGCAATATTCAACGAGCAAAGCATTGCTTGCAGATTGCCGAAAATATTTACAACGGAAGCACCACCGAAATTAAAAATGCGATTGCCAACACTTATGTGTTTTCGGTTTCCACTTTTTTAGAAATTCATCATTGCAGCATCAAGAATTTGTTGCCGAAATCTTTACAAAACGAATATTACAAACAAGTAAACACCGTAGAAGTTAAGTTGTTCTTTGTTGAATCGAAGCTGCGTAAAGCCTTTGCGTTGGTGGCTTCGGTTCTTCCTGGTTCAAAACTAAAAATAATAGTGAATAAAAAAGAAAATTATTTGGCTGTGTTGCTTTTGCTAAATTCAATTTTTCTTCTTCAACATTTCTGAAAATGATTGTAAATTCATTACCTGAAAAGTTGGAAACTCGAGTTTATTTAAAGCCAATAATTTCTTGTCGTTGCTAACTATCAAATCGGCATTAGAAGCTAAATAAACATCAGCAAATTTGTTGTCATCCACATCTGCTATGATAGTGTTGAAATTGAAAAACACGGTTACAAATTCAGTGTTTTCGGCTCTTATCAGTCGGCTCAATAAATTTTCGGTTACTTCATTGCCCCATTTGGCTAAAAAGTTTCTTCCTACTCTAACAAAATTTCGGTAGAAATGCAAAGCGAAATATCGCCAGTTAAAAAAGCATCAAATACATTTCGATAAGGCGATAATTTGCCAATGCAACTGATAAAGCAATTAGTGTCTAAAACAATTTTCATTGTTTTGGTTTATCGTTTTGTGTATTCAACCATTGCTCGTAAACGCTTGCTGTATAGTTATTTTGAAGCTCTACCTTTTCAATAGCATCATCCAATTTTTTTTCGAGATAAAAATTAATAAGCGAATCCATTTCTTTCAATTGTTTTTCGTTGTGCAAAAATTGAAATGATTTTATCAGGTTTAATTGTGAAGCATTTAATTTGTTATGCGCAGCATGTTGCATGGTTAATTGTTTTTTTATTTCAACAAAAATAAAAACAACAGCGAATAAAAAGGAAATACTTTGTGGAGCATTTTTTTGTTGCTACCGATATTTCTTCCTTACAGGACTTGCTTACAGATTTGCTTTCTTCAACTATTGTAAGAATATTTGTGGGGAGAAAATTTAGTATGTTGATGTCTTACCATTTGGCAATGGCAAATAAAAAACATCATCTTCACTTAAATAAGACTCCAAATAATCAAGTTCTTCTGGTGGGTATGTCTCTAATTGCCAATAGGAACCAATTAAAAACCAACTATTGTTTGCAAACTTGATAAACATGGATTCATGATTAGAGGCAATCAAAACAATTTCTTGGTAGTCATAAAGTGAACTTTCAACTTTTCTACAAACACTCAAATTTGGATTGTCGAGTTTTTCATAACCGCATCCAAACATTTGATAGTAACCATTACTAGTATGAATAATCGTGAGCATCAAATCCTCATAAAAAGTATGACTTTGAAAAACTCCGTATAATATTTCATTAAGCATAATTGCAAAAAAATCTCCCCGAAAAAATCTTCGTGTCCTTCGCGCCTTTGTGAGCAACAAATTATTCCAAACTTCTAAAATCAACAGGCACCAATCTACTCACACCAGGCTCTGCCATAGTTACACCATAAATCACATCTACCGAAGCCATCGTAGCTTTGTTATGCGTTACAATAATGAACTGCGAATTGTTACTAAATTCACGAATCATGTTGTTGAATTTGCCTACGTTGTTATCATCCAACGGTGCATCCACCTCATCCAGAATACAGAATGGCGCAGGTTTCAATAAGTATAAAGAGAACAGCAACGCAATGGCGGTTAAAGTTTTTTCACCTCCACTCAACTGTGTAATTGTGCTTGGTTTTTTGCCTTTAGGTTTGGCTACAACTTCAATTTTACTTTCCAATACATCATCTGGGTTTTCCAAATACAAATCGCATTGGTCACCCTCATTAAATAATTTCTGGAACACGGTGATGAAGTTGGCTTTCACACGAGTAAAGGCATCTAAGAATTTTTCGCTGGCTGTGGTTTCAATTTCTTTCATGGTTTCTTCCAACGAAGTTTTTGCCGTAACCAAATCAGCTTTTTGCGCCACAATAAAATCATAACGGGTTTTCATTTCATCAAATGCTTCCACCGCCATCGGGTTGATTTCTCCAAATTTTTCTAATCGTTCTTTTGCTTTTTGAACATTAGATGTTAATGTTTCAAAATTCAAATCGGGGTTTGGTTCTTTATCTAAAATGTCATCAATGTTCACGTTAAACTCAATGCTGAGGCGTTCTTTGAGGCTGCTCAACTGCAATCGCAAATCGTTGTTTTTATCTTTGATAGATTGAATAATGCCATCAATCATTTCTTTCGATTTGTGTAATGAACGCAATTTGTTTTCACGTTCATCAATTTCAGTGCGGCTTTCAAAATATTCTTTTTCTACTTCACGAAGCCCAATTTCCAATTCATCTTTTTGTCCAATCAGGCTGCTCAATTGAATTTGAATCACATCTAAATTCTTAGCCAGTTCGTTGTATTCCAACTCTGCACCGCCCAATGCTTGCTGGTTTTGGTTGAATTGATTATTGAGTTGAGTGATTTGATTTTGTTTAAAATTCAATTCCTGCTCAAT